>JAPPJA010000470.1 GCA_028874675.1 Chloroflexota bacterium | reverse complement strand
GCCCTCCGCATGGACCGGGGAGAGATTCGGGCGGTTCTCCACCGGGCCCCGGAGTCACGGAAGGGTGTGATCTGGGTTTGCGGCGCGAGGGGAGGTTTTGGCGGCCCGGGCCCGGGTATCTACGCCCAGTTGGCCGAGGAATTTACCGGGCTGGGAATAACCTCACTGCGCATGGACTACCGCCTGCCTAACGTCCTTCCGGAGTGCGCTATGGACCTGCTGACGGGGGTTTCCCACCTGGAAGACACCGGCCACGATCCGGTGGTCATCGTGGGACATTCCTTCGGTGGCGCAGTGGTAATCGCGGCCGGGGCGGTAAGCAGGCATGTGGCGGGAGTGGTGTCGCTGTCTCCCCAGACCTACGGGGCCAACATGGCGGGGCTGGTCTCCCCGCGCCCAACCCTGGTAGTGCATGGCAAAGCGGATACGAGGCTGCCCTATTCCTGCGGGATGCAGGTTTACGAGTGGGCCAAGGAGCCGAAGAGGTTGGCGCTCTACGACGGCGCTGAGCACCGGCTGGAAGAGTGCCGTTCCGAGCTGGTCGAGCTGCTGCGGGAGTGGATACCGGAGACATTGAATGCCGACCCCACTGCGCTGTAGTCCGCAGGACCTGGAAATTCGACGCAGGTTTGTGAGCGAGGGCTGCTAATTTGACGACTTTGAGGGACCGCATAGGTTACGACGCCGGAGCCACCCGCCTGGAGGATGCGCTGGAAACGGCGGCGGCCAACGGGTTTTACTACCTGGATTTCAATGCCGACGAGGGTCTGAACCGCATAAACGAGTGGGACGACGCGCGGGTTGCTGCGGCGCTGAAAACCGCCCGGGACAACGGGATAACCCTGACCCTGCACACCGCTTCGTCGGTGAACATTGCCGAGTTTTCGCCCTGCGTGGATGACGCCGTGGACCGGTACCTGGAGGCAAATATTGACCTGGCGAAGCGGCTGGAGTGCCTCGGAGTGGTGACCCACGGCGGGTACCATTTCAGCAGTTCCCTGGACCTCAGGTTCCACTCCTCGCTGGAACGGCTGAAACGGGCTACAGCTTACGCCGAAAAGGTCGGCGTTAACCTGTTCCTGGAAAACCTTAACTTCGAGCCGGACCATGCAGAGGTCCACTACATGGCCCATACGGTGGAGGAGTGCCGCTACTACTTTGACGCCATATCGTCTGAGTGGTTTGGGTGGGCATTCACCGTGAATCACGCCCACCTGGTGCCCGAGGACGTGGACGGTTTCCTGGATGCCTTTGGCATTTCCCGCATAGGCGAGGTGCGGCTGGCGGATAACACCGGGGAGAGAGAAGTGCATTTGAACCCCGGAGAGGGCAATATCGACTTTCCGGCGGCCTTTGGCAGGCTGGAATCCTCGGGCTATACGGGCTTTTACACCATGGCCTTCGGGACCCTGGAGGACAAGGTGGCAGCCAGGGAGTATTTCCTAACCTGCGTTTGAGGGATAGGAGGAGGCAAAATTCCTGGAAGCTGGATAAGGGCGAGGGGGCAGTCGCAAGGACTGCCCCCATTTCAGTTCGCGCGAAGGGCCCGCTCAGCGGCCCTGGAGTGGCCGGCTAGAGGCCGTCATTCCAGTCGCGGACGTAGCGGCGCTGGGCCTCGGTTTCCGGGGAGCGGGTCCAGGCAGACTTGGGACAATCTTCCCAGAGGACTGCAAGGCGATCGAGGGCCTCATTCCCCGATTTGCCGTGACGGGAAAGCCAACAGCCAACTATCGTACCGGTGCGGCCAATGCCTCCCATACAGTGCACGTAAACCGTCTTCCCTTCCGCCAGGCTGTCGTCAATGGTGTCCAGGATGGCGGTGGTCAGCTCAGGGGAAGACGGCACGCTTACGTCCCTGATTGGAAAGCGCCGGTGGGTTTGAGTGTCAGGGTCCAGCCACTGGGAATAGGGCAGCCTGTCCCCTTCTTCCGTCAGGTCGATGAAAACCTCGACACCGCCTTCCTTCAGGGCGGCCAGTTTTTCGATGGATGACGGTTCGTCCAGGTTTCGGGGATACTCGCCGGCCAGAAACGATCCGGGTACAACCCAGTAGCAATTGTCTATCGGCTTTTCCTTCAAATTCCACCTCTACTCGTCGGCCAGGCTGACCGGAATGATGTAAACCCCCTTGGCGCGGGGCATCAGTGAACTCTCGTAATTGTAGTGGGTTTCGACCAGCATACGGTATTCGGTGTCGGAGAGCTTCTGCCAGCCGAAGGGCACAGGATTCCAGCCCACCATCTGGAGCAGCCTTTCCGACTTCTCCACCACGGAGCCCAGCCCGTCCTCCCTGACGCGAAGGACGTTGGCCGTCATTGCAAAGTCGTCAGCCACTTCCTTGCCGGTCATAAAGAGATGCATGGCCTGCGGGTCGGCATCCAGGCGGCCCAGGGGCATCCAGCTGAGGGTGTGGTCCCAGGAAATCAGTCGGGCGAAATTGGCGTCGCTGGCGTGGAAATTCTCGTCTGAAACGTCCACCACCCAGATGCCTCCCCCTTCGTCGGTGAAGCCGTAGAGGGTATTGAACAGGAAGTCGCCGGCGGAACTCATGCGGGGTGAAGAGCCGTAGAGGCCGGCTTCGGGAGCGCGGGGAAACCGGTCAATGGGGTAGCGGACCTTCACGTAGTCGTTGGGGCTGTCCAGATCAACCAGGTAAACCGCCTGCCAGCGCGGGTCGGCGGGGGTGTCTCCCTCAGCCGGTGTCCAGCCTTCGGCGCTGAACAGCCAGCTACGGTCATTGTAGGGCAGGGGCAGAGCCATGAGGATTATCCCCGGGGCCACGTACAGTTCCGTCGCGCGACCGGTGTCGTCCACCTCCATAATCCGGTAACGCTGCCTCTTGTCGGGCTCCAACGAGCGGCGGACGGTTAGGTAATGGTGGCTGTCCGTATCTTCAGCGCCGGGGTACGCGCGCAGGCCTCCGGTGGTGTCGCATTCTCCCAGCCAGTCCACCTGCTGCTGCCGGAAAACGTCGGCTATCCACAGCCCCTCAAATCCGAAGTACTGGACCCCGGCTCCGGAACCTTCCCACAGCAGGGCCTGCATTCGGTCTCCGAACGCCGGGTCCTCCCCCAGTTCGGAAGCGGCATGAGCGGGAGTGTAGCGAAAGCCCACGGAGCGGAGAAGTTCCGCGTAATCGTCGGCGGCCAGGCTCTCGCGATAAACGTCACATTGCTTGCGGGCCAGGGGCGCCGGCGGGTACCGCTGGTCCTCAAAGGAGAGCATGAGGATTTCCAGCTCGTACCCCCGGGCCAGGGGAGCGGAACCGCCGCTGAGAGCCCGGGAATTCAGGTGAAGGTGGGTTGGGGAGGCGATACGATCGTCATTGCTCTGCCATTCGGCCGGAAGCTCGGACGGGATAACCAGGAAGGTCCCATCGAGGAATACGTCGGTGACGACGCCGGAGGACCACCGCCGGCGCTGGTATTCGAACTCGAGTTTGGCGAACAGGGCGTCCGGGTCCTGTGAATCCAACACGGCCCGCAAATCGTCGCTGGCGGGAATACCCATTTCCAGCAGGCGGTAAATCTTGTGGACCGGGTGTTCTCCCACCAGTTCGGACTCCAGCGCCAGCGGGTCAAGGTAGGCAACGTGGTCGCCTCCTCTGAGCCTGACCTTTGCCCTGCCGTCGAGAAGCACAATAGCGTCGGGGTCGCCCTCGACCTCAACCAGTTCTCCCCCTTCGTTTAATGCATAGAAATGGGGCCTGACCAGTTCAGCGAAGGGCTTGCTGGTATTGTAATCAGGTCGCCTCTTGAGGTGCTCGGCAGGCATTTCCTGTTCTCCCGGGGACAAATCAACCTCCATAGTGGGTTCGCGTAAGGGCGAAGTGGGTGCGACTGACGGGGTCTCGACCGGCGGCGGCTCGGTGACGGCG
>JAPPJA010000430.1 GCA_028874675.1 Chloroflexota bacterium | reverse complement strand
TGGTCGAACTCAATGAGAACCACGGGACTGTGCACCCGATAGTAGAAGACGCTGTCTTCGTCGGAGCCACCCATCCAGGCAAAGTGGGTCTCGCCGAGGTGTTGACTGATTTCGTCCATTTTCAGCTGAGCGTGGTCGGAGCGCATGCGGTTGATGTAGGTGCCGATGAGGTCGAACATGAGCGCCTGCTGGTGACTGGAAAGGTCACCGAATTTGATGCCCTCGTAGCGCATCTCGAAATTGTCTCGGAATGCGCCGGTGAAAACGCCCGGGGGCACTTCGTCGGAGACCGTGGCTTTGCTTCTCTGTTCTGCGGAGAAGGAACGGGCCAGATTGAGGGCGATGCTCTCTTCCGCCTGGAAGGCCCGGGTTCCGGCATGCTTGCCGATGTCAACGGCCACGGGTTCCGAACCCATGAACATGGGAGTCATCACCATTTGGCCACCCACCAGGAAGCAGTTGACGTTGAGGTGGTGGCCGTCAAACTGCCAGCCCCAGGGCCCTTCGGCGGAGGGTTCCCCGAGAACACTCATCCAGTAGAGCCATTCGCCCAGTTCCTCGTCACTGCCGGTGATTTCGCGGATCGCCTCATTAAGTTTCATTATATTTCGAGCCAGTTCAAAACCGGCGGGGCTGAAACTTTCGCGGAGCAGGTTGAAAGTAAGATCACGCTGCTCCTGGGACATGGGCTCCATCATTGCGCCGTGACGCATAAGGAAAACGTGGATGTTGCTCCAACGGCGCCAGGCATCGCTGTCCAGTTCAAAGCGGGCAGCCTCTTTCTGCTCAGCATCCAGGGACTCGAGCCAGGCATTGGCGGCCCGGGCTATTCCTTCGTTGGAAAGGCCCGTATCCTTCAGCGAATACAGTCCGGAGGTTACCTCTCCCTCGGCGGTAAGTCCCTTGAAGGGCTGGGCGATTTCCGCTTCGGCGTTGCGGAGGTTTGTGGCGAGCTGTTCCGGCATGTTCGGGTCCAGCCTCCGGCCGGAGACCACGGGACGGTTCCGTATCTTGAAATCCCGCAGGGTTAGTGTCATCAGTGTCGTTCTCCTCAAGAAGATAGCCAATTATACTACGGAAAGATCTGAAGCAAGAATTCGCGTGGCACTGGGTAACTGTTCAGACCTGATGAGTCAAAGCGCCGTGGAAGGCGTTATTCTGGCACAGACCGGAATCCCGCAAGGCTGACGATGGGTCAAAGTCAACCGCAGCAAGGACTCCTGGATACCGGCTTTCGCCGGTATGACGGGACTGGTTGGCACTGAATTCCCACATGGGGCGTTCCCCGCTACCAACCAAACCATGGGCAGGAGTGGCGGGGAATCCTGGCTTCCGTCACGGGTACTGGCTGCCGACGGCTTCCAGGTAAAGAGCGTACAGGGACTGGCTGCAGGCCATGAACAGGCGATTCTTCTGGAGGCCGCCGAAGCACAGGTTGGCGCAGGGCTCGGGCAGGTGGATGCGGCCGATCAACTCGCCGCCGGGGGTGAAGCAGTGGACGCCATTGGAGCCCGGCCCAGCCCAACCGACAGCGGCCCACAGGTTGCCATCACGATCGGTGCGGAGGCCGTCGGCAAAACCCGGCTTGAAGTCGGCGAATACCTCACCGCCTTTCAGGGTTCCCCCTTCCTGAACGTCAAAGACCCGTATATGGCCGGGAGCATCCGGGTTGTGGGAACTGCCGCTGTCGGAAATGTACAGCCGTGCCTCATCGGGGGAAAAACAGAGCCCGTTGGGTTTGACGAAGTCGTCGGCCACCACGGAGGCTGAGCCCGTTGCAACGTCCAGACGGTACACACGGTTGGGCAGTTCAGGTTCCGCGCGCTGACCTTCGTAGCCGACGAGGATTCCGTAGCCGGGGTCGGTGAACCAGATGGTCCCATCGGACTGGACCACTACGTCATTGGGCGCGTTGAGGCGCTTGCCCTCGAAGCAGTCAACCAACACCGTTATGCTGCCGTCGTACTCGGTGCGGGTGACCCGGCGGGCGAGGTGTTCGCAGGAAATCAGACGTCCCTGCCGGTCGCGGGTGTTGCCATTGGCGTAGTTGGAAGGCTGGCGGAAGACGATCACTTCGCCGGTTGCTTCGCAGTATCGCAGCATCCGGTTGTTGGGAATGTCGCTGAAGATGAGGGACCTGGAGTCGCCGAACCACACGGGACCTTCGGCCCACCTGGTCCCAGTGAACAGGCGCTCTACCGCAGCATTGCCGTTGACGTATGCCAGGAATCGCGAGTCAAGCGCTTCTACCGCCGGGTCCGGATAACGCACAATGCCCTGGTCCCAGCGTTTCGCCAGTTCAGGAGTCCAGCCTGAGGTATCGACCATAATTGCGTCCCCGCTCTCGTTGCCAAATTACGTTTCAGGTCTTCCCCGGCAGGATTTTACACCCTGCCGGGCTGTCAGATGGCAAATTTCCAGCGGAGGTACGCAGGGATCTTCGTTCACCATGGAGGCCTTGACCCTGCTTGAACGTCGAGCCGAATTTCGCCCTGGGCTCCTGAGCCTCCCCTGGGGAATCACTTTCTCCCTGCAGCTCCCACCTCAAGGAAAGGGGATTAGCAAGGGGCCCGGGCATTCAGGTCACCTTGCCCCCTCAAGCCTCTGGTGGTAATTTACTCCGTAGCAATCAGCATTACGCAAACTTACCGGTACAAGAGGAAAACAAATGGCATCAACGCAGGGTACTACTTATCGCAACTATATCGGCGGCCAGTGGGTCGAATCCGTGTCCGGCCGTACCTATCCGGTAGCCAATCCGGCCCACAAAGGAACGGTCCTGGGCGAGTTTCAGACTTCCACTCCCGAGGACGCGCTTAGTGCGGTGGCCGCCGCGAAGGAGGCGCTGGAAGGGTGGGCGAACACGCCGGCGCCGGCCCGCGCCCAGGTCCTGTTCCGGGCCCTGGAGATAATGGGACGTCGCAGCGATGAACTGGCTCGAACCATCACCGAGGAAGAGGGCAAACCCCTGCCCGACGCCCAGGGCGAAGTACGGCGGGCCATGAATATTATTGAATACGCCGCCGGCGAGGGCCGCCGGATGTTTGGTTACACGACGCCATCGGAACTCCCGAGCACGGTGGCCTACACCGTGCGGAGGCCGCTGGGAGTGGTGGCCATCATTACACCCTGGAACTTCCCCATCGCAATTCCGGCCTGGAAGATGGCGCCGGCGCTCATCTGCGGCAACGCCCTGATCTTCAAGCCGGCCTCCATCACGCCGCTGAGCGCGGTGAAGTTGACCGAGGTATTCGAGGAAGCTGGACTGCCTCCGGGCGTCCTCAACCTGATCACCGGACCGGGCGGGTCGGTGGGCAATGCGCTGGTAGAAAGCCCGGACGTCAACGGCATTTCCTTTACCGGTTCAACCGAGATCGGAACCGGCATTTACGCGGAAGGAGCCCAGCGCCTCAAGAAGGTGCAATGCGAGATGGGCGGCAAGAACGCCGTCATCCTGCTGGCCGACGCCGACCTGGACAAGGCCCTGGGCGGCATTGTGCAGGGAGCCTTCGGGTCCACCGGCCAGCGATGCACCGCCACCAGCCGGGTCATCGTCGAAGAGGGCGTGTACGACACTTTCATGGAGCAGTTGATCTACCGCACTTCCCGGCTGAAGGTGGGCGACGGCCTGGCGCCGGACACCGACGTCAGCCCCCTGTCCAGCCAGTCCCAGCTGGATACGGTCCTGAATTACATAGGGATTGGCGCGGAGGAGGGCGCGCTCCTGGCCTTCGGAGGCCACGCGGTAACCGGCGGCGAGTTCGACGAGGGCTACTACGTGGAGCCTACAATCTTTACCGAGTGCACCCCGGACATGCGCATAGCCCAGGAGGAAATATTCGGACCGGTGCTGACGGTTTTCAAGGCCAGGGACCTGGAG
>JAPPJA010000354.1 GCA_028874675.1 Chloroflexota bacterium | reverse complement strand
GTTAGGGTGAAGGTGTAGTACTTGGCGTAGCCCCGGCCCGAGACCTGAGATTCGCACCCGGCGGCCCAAGTTCCAGAGGTGGAGCCATCAGCCGTGAGGGTGACGCCGCAGGTGTCCGGTTCATCGTCAGGCTCCGTGGTAGCGGTCCCTGTGAGACCCGAGATGGTCAGGGTGAATGTTCCGGCCTGATTTTCGGCGTAGGTCGTTGCCTCGATCGTGTAGGTTCCGGCGGCCAGAGATTCACTGATTTGGGAGTCAGTATCCGACCCGGGGTCCACGTCGTCATTCTCGTGGAGCACAGATCCAGTTCTGGCTTCGCCCCTCCGCAGGTACAGGAAGGGGTCCACGTCCGATCCCAGGTCAATGATGACATTCGACTGCTGGGCCAAGGTGAAGGTGTAGTACTTGGCGTAGCCCCGGCCCGAGACCCCGGAATCGCATCCGGCGGCCCAAGTGCCGGAAGTGGCGCCATCAGCGGTAAGGGTGAAACCGCAGCCGTCCGATGTGGGTTCTCCCTCCACATCGCCGCCAAGCCCGGACAGGGTCAAGGTGAAGTCGCCAGCTATACCGGTGCTGTAAGTGGTGGCTTCGATGGTATAGGTACCAGCTGCCAGGGTGGCCGCTATCCGCGAGTTGGTGTTAGCCCCGGCCTGTATGTCGTCGTTCTCGTGGAGGAAGTCCCCCGACAGGGCTTCTTCCGCCCTGAGGAACAGATAGGGGTCCACGCTGGAGGTAAGCTCAATGGTTACCTGGGTATCCTCATCCAGGGTAAAGCTGTAGTACTGGGCGTAACCACGGTCAGCGGCGGTGGACTGGCACTGGGGCGACCACTGGCCGTTAGTAGTCCCGTCGGTGGTGATTTCATGGACACAGCCACCCACGTCGGCGGTGGGGAGCTTGGCGAGGCCGTAGCCCCACGTGTTGTTGGGCACGGCGCCCCGGGGTTCGGCGTTGTCCTTCAGGTAGGCGGCCGTTTGCTCGGCGGTGAAGTCGGGGAAGCGCTGGCGCACCAGGGCGGCCATGCCGGCCACGTGAGGGGAAGCCTGGCTGGTGCCAGGGAACCAGCAGGTGTTCCCTCTGAAATCGAACTGTTCGTAGGTAACTGATGCGGCGCAATCGATCCCTACAATTCCGGGCTTGGTGCGACCGTCAGGGGCGGGTCCCTGGCTACTGAAGGGCTCAATAGTATTGATGTCGTAGAAGGGCGCCGCTCCCACCGCCAGCAGGCCGGGGTTGGCGCTCTCTGCGGGGTTGCCGATGCTGCCGCTGCCGGTAGCGTGTTCAAAGCTGCCGGAACCCCAGTAGGATAGTTGAATCCAATCAGGCACAGGACCGCCCTCGTATGCCACGACTATAGCAAAGTCGTCGCTGTTGGAAAGCGCTCGAAAGCCCCCTCTTTCAAAGGGAACATGGCCGCTTGCCCCAGATTGCTCATCAACGCTGAGGCGTATGTAGGTATCATCGCTGCCATCATACAAATAGAGGTCCAAATCGGTGCTGGCGCCGCCCCAACTGTCTTCCCATCGCAGTTGGAATGTATAGGTCCGACATTCTCTAAAGGGAAAGTTCATCTTCTCATCGTTCGAGCTATTAAATCCCAATAGTCCATCCCTATCGGGGTCATAGTAGTTGCCAAACCAAGTGCGATCACTGTTATTACCGGCGGAATTCAACCAAATGATATCTCCAGCAACAGCTTGGTCAACAGTTCTCAGAGGACTTACGCTGCTTGGAGAAGTACCGTCGCCGGGGCCATCGTAGATCCAGCCGACTGAGTGGTTGATTACCGATACACCTTCTCCCTCCATCCACCTGGTGATTTCCTGCATATCTCCAGCAGAATACGGGTACGCCAGGTAGAGGGAAACCTCTGGGGCTATGTCGATGATAGCTTCAGCTACCGCTGTGCCATGACCGTTGTCCTGGTACAAGCGCGCCACATAGTCCCGACATTGAGCCGGGACGCTGGGCGGTACTGGAGACACCGCTTCGCAGTCGGACAGGTTGGTGGTGTATACGCCTATGTCGGTATAGCACCGGACCTTGACGTTGGACGGCAACTCAGTGCCCATCAGGCTGGTGAGGCCCCCTAGCTCCAGGTCAATGACGCCAACCTTCACTCCTTGGCCCTTGTAGCCAGCATCCTGCCAGGAGTCGGCCAGGTGCAGGGCTACCGCCTGGCTGGTTACGTTGCCGTAGGCCGGCTGGGGCGGAATGATCTCCTGAACCCGGAGGACGCCGGACTGTTCAGAAAGGGAGCCCAGAAGCCCCACTGGCACATAGGCCTCGATGTAGTCCACGCCCACGTTGCGAACGTCGCCGCCGTTGTCTTCCAGGTAAGCTTCCACGTCGGAGACGTAGCCATCCAGGTAAACAGTGACGGCCACCGACCCGCCCGAATGCACCGGGGCTTCGCCCGCGGCCTGGCTCTGGGACATTTGCCCGGAACCGTAGCTCTCGGCCAGGTGGTTCAGGTGGGTGCTCAGGTTGGGGTAAGCCACGGTGGGTTTGGGGGGAACGGCAACGTCGTCGCCGTCGTTGGCGGAAACGTTGGGGATGAAGAGAGCCAGGGAGACCAGCAGGGTGAAGACGGCTGCTACTGCCAGGGACCGGAAGTGTGCTCGGTAGGGCATGGATACCTCTCAACTATGGTGGGGATTGACGATGGCTGCCTGGTGGCTCAAGGCGCGATCCCCTGGAATCAGGGAAGGGCGGGGCCGCCAGATGGCCCAGCGGGCTGGGGCGGCACGATCTCGCGCACGCTGGTGACGCCGGGTTGCTGGGACAGGGTCCCCAGCAGGGTTACGGGAACGTAGGCCTCGATATAGTCCACGCCCACGTTGCGGGGGTCGCCGCCCTTGTCCTCCAGGAACTGGACCACGGCGTCGCCCTTGGCGGACAGGTGGATGGTTACCGCAACCGCGTCGCCCTGGTGGATTGGGGCGCCCTGGGCGGCCTGTTGCGGCGTAGCCTGCCCTGACTCGACGGTGGCGACCAGGTGGTTAAGAAGGGAGCTCAGGCTGGGATATTGGGGAGCGGCCTTGTCCGGAGTGAACTGCGCCTGGCCGTTGGAGTCGCCGCCCGGGGTTGGCGGGACAGGATCGGAAGCTTTCAGCTGGCCGCCGGTGGACACTGCCTCCCCTCCAGGTTCAACGGACGGGGCATCAGGGGTGGGGTGGGCCGCTGGCGGAGTGGGCGATGCCGCCGCCGCAACGTCCACCGACGGGGACAGGACAGGCGGGCCGGACAGGTCCGGGGCTGGGCTTTCAGGCTGGCCCGAAACCAGAGGCCGGGACGGGACGGGCCCGGGACGGGCGTGGGCGCCGACCGGCGTAGCGGTTGGAGGCGCATCGCCACGTCCCTCTGTGGCAGCAGCAACCCCGGTGGGCGCACGGGCGGGAACGTTGGTAGGGGACACACGCTGAGACGCATCCGCCGGGGCGGGCGCAACAGGGGCTGCCTGCGGAGGCGGCGGGGCGCTGGCCGTCTGCGTGGGGCTTCCGTCCGTGCTGGCGAGGTAGTAGATGCCGGCACCCAGGCCAGCGGCCGCCACCAGCACAACGACAGCCACCAAGGAGAGCTTCAAAGGGAGGTTCAAGCCTGCCACCTTACCCACAACCCATCTAACAACTACAGACACGGTACCCTTGGCGGAGGAGGCCGGAGGAATTGCGTTGCAAGGGCGCAGTTATGGTAACAGATTGGGAGGGGGTTAAACATAAGTGTGGCGAGCGGATATCGAGAAAAAAGTAGGGGCGGGTTTGAAACCCGCCCCTACGGGGTTGCCGGGGTATGCCCCATCCAGGTTCCCGCGTAGGCGGGAACGACGAATTTATGGCCTAGTTGCGGGGCATTACGAAGGGCATGGCCACGGCCACCACCACCGCCACGATGG
>JAPPJA010000220.1 GCA_028874675.1 Chloroflexota bacterium | reverse complement strand
GGCCCCAACTGCTGGTGTACCGCTTCCCGCCCCCGGAAACGCACGGTCAACTTGACCTTGGACCCGTCGTCGATAAACTCCTTCACCTTGCGGAGTTTGGCGTCCAGGTCATGGTCCCCGATGTTGGGCCGGAACCGCACTTCCCGCAACTCGGTGTTCTTCTGGGCCTTCTTTGATTCCCGTTCTTTCTTGGAGTAAAGGTAGCGCAGTTTTCCGTAATCCAGCAGGCGACAAACCGGGGGGTCTGCATTGGGAGCCACTTCCACCAGGTCGACACCATCCTGCCGTGCCTTTTGTAGGGCCTCTGCCAGCGGCATCAGGCCAAGCTGCTCTCCGTTCTCTCCGATAACGCGAACGCGGGGCGTCCGAATCTGCTCGTTTACTCTATACTGCCTTGCTATGCTCTCTTACCTCCGAAAGAATCTCCTGGGGTTGGTGTTCAGGAAGGGTTGAAACAATGTAGCACAAGGCCCTTTGGGAGTCAATCTGCGGACTGTGCAGCATCTGACCGGTTGCATCGGCGTGCAATTCCCGGCTCCCCGTTCGCACCCTGCCCTGACGCTTGAATCCCTCTTCCAGGGTGTGCGGCAGGTCCTTTCTTGTTGGCACTACCTCAGGGCCAGCATCCTCTCCAAGGCAACGTTGGAATCGCGTCGAACGTCTTCGGGGACCGTTATCTGGTTGCTGACCACTCCCTCAGCCAGGCCTTCCAGCACCCACAACAGGTATGCCGGGTGAATCCGGTACATGGTGGAGCAGGGGCAGCTTACCGGGTCCAGGCAAAAGATGGTCTTGTCCGGATTCTGCAACGCCAGCCGGTTTACCAGGCTGATCTCTGTTCCCACGGCCCACGTGCTCCCCGCTGGGGCTTCGTTGATGGTCTTGCGGATGAATTCCGTGGACCCGTTCATATCCGCCACCTGGAGAGTCTCCATCGGGCATTCCGGATGGACCAGCACGTTGACGTCGGGAAAACGCTCGCGGGCCGACTGGACCTGGGCGGGAGTAAAGCGCGTGTGCACCGAGCAGTGTCCCTGCCACAAGACCATTTTGGCATTCCGCAGTTGTTCCGGAGTATTCCCTCCCAGGCGCTTGAACGGGTTCCACACAACCATTTCTTCCAGAGGTATCCCCAGCTTCAATGCCGTGTTGCGCCCCAAATGCTGGTCGGGCAGAAACAGCACTCTCTCCGCCTCGCTGAAGGCCCACTCCAGCACTGCGGTCGCATTGGAAGAGGTGCATACGGCGCCGTTATTCCGGCCGCACAGAGCCTTGATTCCCGCAATTGAGTTCATGTAGGTGATGGGGGTGATTCCCCCATGGTCGCCCAGAACGTCTTGGAGGTCATCCCACGCATCTTCCACATCGTCCATGGGGGCCATGTCGGCCATGGAACAACCGGCCGTAATATTGGGAAGAATTACCTGCTGATGGGGAGCGCAGAGGATGCAGGCGGTCTCGGCCATAAAATGAACGCCGCAAAATACGATGTAGCTGGCCTCCGGGCGGGAGGCCGCTTCCTGGGACAGCAGGAACGAATCGCCCTGGAAGTCAGCGTACTTGATGATTTCTTCCCGCTGGTAGTGATGGCCCAGGATAGTTACGTCTGTTCCCAACCGCTGCCTTACCTGGTGGATTCGCTCATCCAGTTCCTCCGGAGAGCAGCGCAGGTATTCGGGTGGGATTTTCTGCCACCGTACATTGATGGCCAGTTCCTCAGCCAGCGACTTGGCCGGGAGTTCGTCCTCCGGCCGGCAAAAGGCTGCGTGCTCTATCTCGGTCAAGGGTATGGTCGGCGTCCTGGGCTTTGTTGCCATATTCACTCCCTCGGTACATCTGAGGCTGCCGGTCTCAAGAATGCTGCGACCCGTTGTCGCCCGAAAATAGCAGGCAGCCGGAGTTATCTTATTCCATGCATTAGGTATGGTCGCAGTTCCGTTCTATTCCGTGTTGGCGGCCTGATTCAATCCAACTGGCAGATGGACCTTTCCCTGCAGCGCCCACGGGCTGGCATGCTCGATACCGACCTGCACCAGTTGGCCTGCCAGGTCAGAGGAGCAACCAGACTCATCATCTTCGGTTAGGAACACGAGCTTGTCGGTACGGGTACGGCCCTGCCATTTGCCCCGTTTCCGGCCTTCCACCAGCACCTCCACGGTCTGCCCTACCAACTCCGCATTGGTTTCACGCAGGATGTTTTCCTGCAGGGCGTCCAGTTCCTTCATCCGGCGGTCCTTGACCTCCGCCGCTACATCGTCCTCCATTGTGCGGTGGGCGGTGGTTCCGGGGCGGGTGGAGTAGGCAGCGCAATGCACCTTGTCGAACCGCAACTCGGAAACCAGGTCCATGGTCCTGCCGAACTGCTCCTCTGTTTCGCCCGGGAACCCCACAATAATGTCGGTGCTCATCGAAACCCCGGGGATGGTGTCCCGAATGCGGCCGACCAGGTCCCGGTACTCGTCCCGGGTGTAGGGGCGCCGCATATTCCTCAGAACCTCATCATCCCCAGCCTGAACCGGCAGGTTTATATGCTCGCAAACTTTGGGAAGTTCGGAAACCGATCTGATTATCCGCTCATCCATGTACGAAGGATGAGACGTGAGAAAACGGATGCGGTCCAGGCCATCGATGTCGTTCAGACAGGTTAAAAGCTGAGACAGGTCCGGCTTCTCCGGCAGGTCATACCCGTAGGCGTCCACAGTCTGGCCCAGAACCGTGACTTCCCGCACTCCCCGATTGACCAGCAGTTCTACTTCGCGGACCACCTCATCTACCGGCCGGCTGACCTGGCGCCCCCTTCGATAGGGAATAATGCAAAAGGTGCACATCAGGTCGCAGCCGTGGATGATGGGAACGTAGCAGGTGACATCCGGATGGGTGGGCGCCAGCGAGCCAACACACCCTTCCCAGTCCAGCCCCTTGCGCTGCCCCACCAGTTCCAGCAGCGGCTCGAACTGCTGTGGCTGCATGAACAGGTCAACGTCGGGGAAGCGTTTCTCCAGCTCGTCCGTGCGTGGCCCCACCATGCACCCCATCAGGGCCAAAACCCGGTCGGGTTGCTTCTTCTTGAGGGGATTCACCATCCACAGGTTGCCTACCACCTTGTTTTCGGCTCCCTGCCTGACAACACAGGAATTCAGGACAATTACGTCAGCCTTCCTGGCTGTATCCACCGCCTGGAGCCCAAGCTGTTCCAGGGCTGACCCCAACCGTTCGGAGTCGGCCTTGTTCATCTGGCAACCGATGGTCCATATGTAGTAGGTATCCAGCAATTTAAACCGCTTCTCTAGTCAACTTGCCCGGCATCCATCGATGCCGGGCGGAATAGGCTCATCAGAAAATCGGGCCACACCCTTTAGTGGGAAACATTCTGCACTCCGGAACCCGGAACCAAAGCCTGGATTCCACGGGTACGCCTTGGGCACATTATATACCAAATCGACGACCTGTCTAAAGCAAGGCGAGTTGGATTAGGTTTCCCTGCAAAAACTGCCCGCCGGAGAAGTCCGGCGGGCAATGTTTAACGCTCTCTTGGCTAGAGATCGCCTAGTTTGGCGTCCAGGCCAGCGCCCGAACTTCGGTGAACTCCTTCTTGAGCTTGCTCCAGTTTTCCCCTCCGTCTTCGCTGCGATACAGCTCCCCGTAAACACTGTTGGCCAGGATCAGGTCAGGGTCGGCGGGATTGGTGGCAAAGTTCCACACGGGTGAGTTGGGTTCCACCGGCAGCGGACGCTCCTCCCACGACTGCCCGCCGTCGCTGGAGCGGCGTATGGTCCCAGTGTTTCCGATGGCGGCGTCGCCGTTGGCCACGAACATTACCTGCGGGTCGTCGGCCTTGACGGCTACCCAGCGGCAGTAGGGCATCTCCAGTGAAGATGAAGACATCAGCGACTCAAACGTTGCCCCGTCGTCCCGGCTGGCGAAGATTTCCCTAGGGGTGCTTACCAGCACGGTCTTTTCCTC
>JAPPJA010000067.1 GCA_028874675.1 Chloroflexota bacterium | reverse complement strand
AGATACCGGGGCCAATTCCGGACGAGTCGGGGTTGTTGTGGTCGCCGGTGGGAGGATGGCCGCTGGCGACGCAGGCTTCGTAGAAGGCGTTCTGGGTGGCGTGCCAGCTTTCGGGATTGGAGTGGTGGACAAAGATGGGGCCGTCCGTACCGTGAAAGTCGTCCCGCTGGTCGGCATCGTTCTCCAGCTTCCTAAAGAAGGGCAGGACCTGCCGGTAGCTCCAGGCGCTGTTGCCCCGGGCGGCCCAGGAGTCGAAGTCCTCGGGGGTTCCGCGATAGAAGGCCGATGAGTTGATGGCGCTGGACCCGCCCGTGACCCTGCCCCTGGGCACCAGCATGGGCGGAGCCAGTTCTGTGCTGGTGGCCGTGAACTGCCAGTTGTGGGAGTCGGAGGTAAGCCAACTCGGGTGTCCGCTGGGCGTCCGGAAGGTTGGTGGATTAGGAGACGAGGCGAAGCCGTACTTGAGACCGTCGGGAAGCCGTTCGAAATCCGGATAGTCGGGGCCGGCCTCCAGCAGCAAGACGGACCTCCGGGCATCTTCGGAAAGGCGCGCCGCCAGGACACACCCGGCGGAGCCGGCGCCCACGATAACTACGTCGTATTTCATTTCCACCTGCCGGCGGGAGAAAGAGTGGAACAACGGCACTCAGCCGGAACTAAACAAAGCCGGCCAATGGAAGTCCCTTGGCCGGCCATTTAATTGCGCGGGGGCGGAAAGGACTAATCGTCCGCGGGGGCGGGCTCCGCAATACGATTGTCCACCAGGTCGGTAGCGCAGGCCGCGTCGGTCAACAGGCCCCACTTAACCATCCAGTGATAGGTGTCCTCGATGATTTCGTCATTGTAGGGCGTGTTGTACGAGTAGCGAATCCGGGACAGGTGGAAGTCTTCAGGCGTTATGCTTCCGTACTTGACCGCCACCGACGCGAACCTGGGTTCATCGATAAGGTAGTGGAGGTACTTGCTCTTGTCGGCGTTAATAATGTCCACGGCCTTAACCACTGCCCGGTTGATGGCCGTGAAAGTCTCCTCGTCCATGTTGTCGCTGGCGTTTTCGGCGCCCAGGTAATGGCCTTCACAGACGGGGCGGCAACCCAGCTTCTCCGCCAGTGTTATCCAGGGTTCCATAAGGGCGGCGGCGTCAACCTCGCCATTCATCAGGGCTTCGAACCGGTACTGGGGAGAGCCATAGTGGACCAGCTTGAGCTTTTCCTCGGGCAAGTACCCGGAAAGCAGCCTGAGGGCCACGTAATGGGATCCGGCGTGGAACTGGACGGCCACGGGACGGTTGCCCAGGGTTCCCGGGTAATAGTGGGGCGAGTCGCCGCGCACCAGGATGGCCTGGCTGGCAACCGCGGAACGGAGGGCGATAATCCTGGCGCCCTGCTTGCTTTCGTAGGCCCGACGGACCTGGCCCTCCTCTCAAGCGCGGTAGATGGAGACCTTGGCATCCTCAAAGGCCACGTGGCCCAGAACCGGGTTGACTTCCTCGGGATTTTCCGTGTGGGTCACCTGGCCGCTGCTGACGGCGGTGACGAACTCCATTTCAATGCCTTCCGCCTCAAACAACCCCTCGTCCCGGGCCACCAGCCAGGGCAAACTGAAAATGGCTCCATTGATTTCGCTGACCACTTTCTTCATAGGTCTGTTCCTCCACTAACCGGGGAATTAACCTGCTTGGGATTTCTTTCGCCGGCAAGTTTAGCAAAAGGAGCGAAAGGCGTCCAACACAAGGCAATCACTTCTTAAACGGTAGCAAATTCGTTAGACAGTGATCATGTCGCCCTGAGCCTGCCGAAGGGCCTGAAAGCCTTGTCCTCAGCCCGGTTTCGGTTCCGATTACACTTTGATATGTTGGATTCTAAACTCTTCGACTTTGCTCGGAGTGACAGTCACTTATGGCGTGATTGGTCTGGCGTCTGACACAGCGCTTTCCGCGCCCTCCAGCAGCTTGGCACAGCTATGGGTCAACTTGACGCTCCAGGTAACCCCAACTACAATCCGGCTCAACATCGCAGAAAGGCGCCACGTTCTCGGGGAGCGATTCCGAAGCTGGCGACCTGCTGTTCATCAAGGGGAATGACATGCCAAGAATGACGGGGGGACAAGCCCTGGCCAGGTCGCTGTACCTGGAGGGAGTGCGGGTAATATTCGGGCTTCCAGGGGTACAGCTTTATCACGCGCTGGACGGGCTGCAGGGGGAGCCGGGGATCCGGTTCATTACCACCCGCCACGAGCAGGCAACGACCTACATGGCCGACGGGTACACGCGGGCCGGCGGCGGCACGGGTACGGCGATGATGGTTCCCGGGCCTGGGTTGCAGAACGCCTCCGCCGGAATTGGCACCGCCTTCGCCGCCTCTTCACCAATACTGGTGGTGTCGGGGCAGATCGAGCGGGACCTGATCGGGGCCGACCGGGGAATTCTCCACGAGGTGAACGATCAGCTTGACACCATCCGGCCGGTCACCAAGTGGGCGAAACGGGTCCTGGACCCGGCGGAGATTCCCGACGCCGTCCACGAGGCTTTCTACCACCTGAAGACGGGCCGGCCCCGTCCCGTGGAGATTGAAATTCCGCCGGAGACGCTGGCGGACATGGCCGACGTTGAACTGCGGGAGCCCGAGGAATACCCCCGTCCTGCGGCGGAAGCCGGGGCCATCCGAACCGGCGCCCAGATTATGGCCGAGGCCAGCAATCCGTTGATATGGGCCGGAGGGGGCGTAATTTCCTCGGGGGCCCAGGAGGCGCTGCTTCGGGTGGCCGAACACCTTCAGGCGCCGGTTATTACCTCGCCCGAAGGAAAGGGGGCAATTTCCGACCGCCATCCCCTGTCCCTGGGCGCCCACCGCCTCCGGAATGACCCCGTGGCCAGGGAGGAACCCAATTTCGACGCCATCCTGGCGGTGGGAACCCGCATGGCCAACCCGGCGTGGCTGGGCGGTCAGCGCATTGTGCAGATTGACATAGATCCGGAGGAGCTGGGGCGCAACTACGACAATACCTTTGGCATCCAGGGCGACGCCCGGCTGGCCCTTGAAGACCTCTACGAGCAGGTCTCACAGCTGACGCCGGCCCGGGAGAGCAGGGGAGCCGAGTTTGATGCCCTTCGCCAGCGCCGGGCCGATTCGGCAATCCGGGTGGAGCCGCAGGACTCCCTCACCGCCACTATCCGGGAAGTCATGCCCGATGACGGCATACTGATTTCCGGCATGACGCAGATAGGCTATTACTGCCGGGCCTTTTACCCGGTGTATGAACCTCGCACCTTCCTGACGTCTTCATACGCGGGGAACCTGGGCTACGCCTATCCGGTGGCCCTGGGCGCCAAGGTAGCGCAGCCGGACAAGGCGGTGGTGGCAGTGTCAGGAGACGGGGGGTTCCTGTTCAATTCCCAGGAACTGGCCACGGCGGTGCAATACGGCATCAATGCGGTGGTGGTGGTCTTCAACGACAACGCCTACGGCAACGTGCTTCGAGACCAGGTCAATCGGTTTGATGGACGGGTATATGGGGCCGCGCTGCACAATCCGGATTTCGTGAAGCTGGCGGAGGCTTACGGAGCCCGGGGAGTGCGGGTGGAGCCCGACAAGCTGGGGCCGGCCCTGCAGGAAGCCCTGGCGATTGAAGCTCCGACTTTGATCGAGGTCCCGGTGCAAGCCATGCCCACACCCTTTGAGTAGGGAGCGGCAACCGGTGTTGGAGTTCGCAGTGGAGAATAGATGATGGTGGAAAGACTGGCTTCCGAAGAGGGAGCCGCACCCGTCAGGTTCGGAATTTTCGACTGGATTGACTCCAATGGGGGCGATGCAGCCGAGCTGTACGAGCAACGGCTGAAGTTTCTGGAGTACGCTGACCGGGCCGGCTTCTACTGCTACCATATGGCAGAGCACCAGGGGACGCCCCTGGGGATGGCGCCGTCTCCCAGCGTTTTTCTTTCGGCGGCGTTCCAGCGCACCAGGAACCTGCGCATGGGACCGCTGGTGTATCCGCTGCCTTTCTACAATCCCCTGCGGCTGGTA
>JAPPJA010000189.1 GCA_028874675.1 Chloroflexota bacterium | reverse complement strand
GTACCAGGCGGTTGGTTTCGGATCCGGCGGATTGTGGGATTTCAAGCTTGAGGCCCACCTGATCCGGCCCGCCGGAACCGACGTTAACATGCCGTTGGCGCTGGCGCTGATTTCCTTTGTTTTCGTGGAGTACTGGGGCATTCGAACCCTGGGGCTGGGATATTTCAGGAAGTTTTTTGCCTTCGGTAACCTGCTTCGGGGCCGACCCAGCGGGTTGATCGACATTTTTGTGGGAATCCTGGAGCTGATCAGCGAACTGGTAAGGATTGTCAGCTTCACCTTCCGTTTGTTCGGAAACATGACTGCGGGAGAGATCCTGGTGGTCATGATTACCTTCCTGGTTCCCTTCGTAGCCAATATCTTCGTCTTTGGCCTTGAGTTGCTGGTTGGCCTCATTCAGGCGGTAATCTTTGCCGGTCTTACCCTGGTGTTCCTGTCCCTGGCGGTACACCACGAAGAGCATTAGGGTTGTAATTAACTGAAACAGCCGGTTTAACCTGGTTGGAAAGAACTTCCCGAATGGACGGGGAGGCTGGACCCAAGGGGTTCTAAAGACTACATAACATGGAGGACTCGCAGAAATGGAGCTACTACCGATTCTTTTGGCGTTGGAGGCCGAAGCGGCCAAGTTCCTGGGCGCTGGCCTGGCCATCGCGATCGGCGTAATCGGCCCGGGCGTTGGTATCGGCATTCTCGGTGCGGGCGCGATGGGAGCCATAGGGCGGAATCCCGAGGCGGCCGGCGCCATCACGACCAACATGATCCTGGCTATCGCCTTCGCCGAAGCGTTGGGCATTTACTCCCTGATTGTTGCCGTAATTCTGCTGTTCGTGGTCTAGCGATATGGTCGAACTAGGAATCAACCTGCCCCTGCTGATCGCCTATCTGGTTACCTTCGTCATTCTGGTGGCGATACTGTACCAGTTCGCCTACAAGCCCCTGATGGCGGCGATGGACCAGCGAACGGAGCGAATCCAGGAGGGTCTTTCCGCGGCTGAGCGGGCGCGAGAGGAGGCAGCCAGTTCCCAGGCGGCCATTGAGGAGCAGTTGAATGAAGCCCGGCGCGAGGGGCAGCGGCTCCTCGATCAGGCTCGCGAAGCATCCCAGCGTTTCCGGGAGACGGAGATGGAACGGGCTCGCCAGGAAGCTGAAGCTTTCGCCGAACGGGCCCGTGCCGATATTCAGCGGGAACGGGACGCGGCCCTGGAAGAACTGCGGGCCAGTTTTGGCGATCTGGCCATTACCGCCGCCGAGCGGGTAATCCGGCGGTCCCTGGACCGTCAGGCCCATGAAGAGCTCATCACCCAGGTCCTGGAAGAGGGTGAGAGCTTGCGGCGAGGTTAGAGCGCCATGGCCACTCAGGTTGGAGGCCAGCGGTACGCCAGGGCGCTGTTTGATCTGGCGGTGGAGAGGGACGCCACGGACAATTGGGCCACGGACCTGGCTCAATTGGTAGAGGTGATGCAGGACGAGCAGTTCAACCTGTTTCTGAAGCACGCCGAAGTGCCCCTTGACCGGAAAATCGAGTCGCTGGCAACGGTGTTGCCCGAAATTGACGCGATGGTCCGCAATCTGGGTTCGCTGCTGGTCACCCGGAATTCGGTGGATGCCATCGGCGATGTGGCCGTCGGCTATAACCGCCTGGTGGACGAGCGGCTGGGGCGGCAACGCATAGAAGTCACCACTGCCGTGGAACTGGAACCCGCCGAAGGGGAGCGCATCCGCCAATTTGTGGCGAACCTGGTGCAACGCGAGGTTGTGATGTCCACCCGGGTGGATGAGTCCATCCTGGGCGGTATAGTCATTCAAATCGGCGACCGGCTTATGGACGGAAGTACCCGTTCCAGGCTGGAGGACTTAAGGAAGCAGATTCGCGCGGAGGCCGCGGCCGCTTAGTGGCCTGAGCCTCCCGCTTCCATTTCGTAGTAAGGAGAGTCCCCAATGGCGATTAGGGGTCAGGAAATCGTTTCATTAATTCGGCGCCAGATTGAGGAATTTGGCGGGGACCTGAGCATGGTTGATGTGGGCACTGTCGTCCAGGTGGGTGACGGTATTGCCAGCATCCAGGGCCTCCAGGGGGTACGCTCCAACGAATTGCTGGACTTCGGTAACGACATTCTGGGATTGGCCCTTAACCTGGAGTCCGACCTGGTAGGCGCTGCCATTCTGGGCGATGCCAACGTGGTCAAAGAGGGCGACCAGGTGCGTTCGACCGGCCAGATCATCGAGATTCCGGTGGGCGATGCCCTCATAGGACGGGTAGTAGATCCGCTGGGTCGTCCCCTGGACGGCAAGGGTCCCATCAATACCACCGGCACGCGGGCCGTTGAGCAGGTGGCCCCCAACGTGGTGGTCCGACAGTCTGTAGATACTCCTGTCCAGACAGGCATCAAGGCCATTGACGCCATGATTCCCATCGGCCGTGGTCAGCGGGAACTGATAATCGGCGACCGTTCCACGGGCAAGACCGCCATCGCGCTGGATACCATCATCAATCAGCGGGGCGGCGACCTGATTTGCATCTATGTAGCGGTAGGGCAAAAGCAGGGCAAGGTGGCCCAGGTGGTGGGAATTCTCGAGGAAAACGACGCCATGGGCCATACCATCGTGGTGAACGCCGGCGCTTCCGATTCAGCGCCGCTTCAGTTCATCGCCCCCTACGCCGGCTGCGCCATGGCCGAAGAGTTCATGGACCAGGGCAAGGACGTTCTGGTGGTTTACGACGACCTGACCAAGCATGCGTGGGCATACCGCCAAATGTCACTGTTGCTGCGCCGCCCGGCCGGCCGCGAAGCTTACCCCGGTGACGTTTTCTACCTGCACAGCAGGCTCCTGGAGCGAGCGGCGAAGCTGGACCAGGAACATGGCGGCGGTTCGATTACCGCCCTGCCCATCATCGAGACCCAGGCCGGCGACGTTTCGGCCTACATTCCCACCAACGTGATTTCCATTACCGACGGCCAGATTTACCTGGAGCCGGAACTGTTCAACATCGGTATTCGACCGGCGGTAAACGTGGGCCTTTCCGTGTCCCGGGTGGGCGGCGCCGCCCAGACGCGGGCGATACGGCAGGTGGCCGGTCGCTTGCGCCTGGACCTGGCCCAGTACC
This sequence comes from Chloroflexota bacterium, assembly GCA_028874675.1. Lineage (GTDB taxonomy): Bacteria > Chloroflexota > Dehalococcoidia > Lucifugimonadales > UBA3495 > Bin22. Next base: position 937 of record JAPPJA010000189.1, on the reverse strand, counting down.
GGGAGCTGGCCAGCTTTGCCCAGTTCGGTACTTCGGACCTGGATGCCGCTACCCGCGCCCAGTTGGCCCGGGGTCAGCTTTCCACGGAGGCCTTGAAGCAGCCCCAGTACCGGCCATTGAGGCTTGAGCAGGAAGTAATAATGCTCTACGCGGTTAACGCGGGCCTGACGGACGACGTGCCCCTGGAGCGGGTGGGAGCGTTTGAAGAGCAGCTGCTGGAGTACATGGGCAGCACCCATCCGGAAATCGGCGAGGCCATAGCCTCCAGTGGCAATCTTCCCGAAGGGGCGACAACCCAGCTGAACGAGGCAATTGCCAATTTCAAGGCCACCTTCAGCTAGACGAAGGCAACCAGGAAGGAACTCTTTCCATTGATTTTCGTTTAGAAGGGTCCGGTAGCCAGGTCTGGCGAAAATCAGTGTCTATCAGTGGATGAATAAGACATGCCAAGCGTAAGGGACATCCGGCGGCGAATCCGCAGCGTGGAAAATACCGGCAAGGTGACTAACGCCATGTCGCTGATTGCCGCGTCCAAGATGCGCCGCGCCCAGAACTCGGTATTACAGGGACGTCCCTACGCCGAGAAAATCTACGAGGTTATAGCCCATTTGGCCGCCCAGCCCGACGAGGAGGGTGAGGCCCTGCATCCCCTGCTGGAAGTGCGCCCCGTCAACCGTATCGGTCTGCTGGCTATCACGCCGGACCGGGGCCTGGCCGGTGGCATGCACTCGACCATAAACCGGCAGGTGGCCCAGTTCATTCTCAACCAGACTGTCCCCACCCGCAGCATAGCGGTGGGCCGCAAGGGCCGGGACTTTATGGCCCGGTACGGACAGGACCTGCTGGCTGTTTTCGCCGACCTCGGCGACCGGCCGCTGGTGGCCGATACCCTGCCCATATCCCGAATGTTGATTGACAACTTCCTGGACGGAGAAAT
>JAPPJA010000457.1 GCA_028874675.1 Chloroflexota bacterium | reverse complement strand
TCCCTGGCCCGGGCCAGGCGCTGATATAGAGCCAGCCTGGTGGGAGTGTGGGGAATGTAACCCTCGGGGATGCTGGCGGCCACGGGCAGCTCAATACGGGGCAACTCGGCGGGCCCGGCGGGCGATTCCTCAACGTTTTCACCGTCTGCGCCGGACATCAGCTCCGACACTGCCTCCTCCAGCAGCTGGCCGTACAGTTCCAGCCCAACGGCATGAATCTGGCCGCTCTGGGCCGCGCCAAGGAGATTGCCGGCACCGCGAATCTCCAGGTCGCGCATGGCGATGCGGAATCCTGAACCCAGCTCCGAAGCCTCCAGAATTGCCTGGACCCTCTGCTCCGCGGCCTCGGTAATGCGCTGCCCCCGGGGCAACAGCAGGTACGCGTAGGCCCGATGCTCACCCCGGCCCACGCGGCCCCGCAACTGGTAAAGCTGGGACAGCCCGAAGCGGTCGGAACGGTCGAGAATGAGCGTGTTGACATTGGGCATGTCCAGGCCGGACTCGATGATGGTGGTACAGACCAGCACGTCGGCTCCCCCGTCGGCGAAGGCTTCCATCACCTCTTCAAGCTCGGATTCCGGCATTTGTCCGTGGCCAATCATGAACCTGGCTTCGGGGACAAGCTGAGCCAGTTCCACAGCAGTCTGCTGGATGGTGCGCACCCGGTTGTGCAGGAAAAATACCTGGCCTCCCCGCTCAATTTCGCGCAGGATGGCTTCCCGGATGGTCTCTTCATTGTATTCGGAAACGAAGGTCTTTACGGGCAGCCGAGCCTCCGGCGGGGTGTTCATCACGCTCATATCCCGGATGCCGGTGAGGGCCATGTGCAGTGTGCGGGGAATGGGAGTGGCGCTGAGGGTCAGCACATCCACCTGGTTCCGCAGGCGTTTCAGGGTTTCCTTGTGGCCGACACCGAAGCGCTGCTCCTCGTCCACGACCACCAGCCCCAGGTTCTTGAACTTGACGTCCTTTTGCAGCAGGCGGTGAGTGCCGATGACGATGTCCACCGTTCCGTGTTCAAGGCCTTCCAGGACTTCCTGCTGTTCCCTGGGGGTGCGGAAACGGCTGAGCACCTCCACCTGGAGCGGGTATGGGCTGAGACGTTCACTGAAGGTGGCGTAATGCTGCTGGGCCAGGACCGTGGTTGGCACCAGCAGACCCACCTGCATTCCGTCGGATACGGTCTTGAAGGCGGCGCGCAAGGCCACTTCCGTCTTGCCGTAGCCCACGTCTCCGCAAATGAGGCGGTCCATGGGCTTGGTCTGCTCCATGTCGGCCTTTACTTCCTCAATAGCCTGGATTTGATCGGGGGTTTCCACGTAAGGGAAGGAGTCTTCCAATTCCCGCTGCCACACGGAGTCCTGGCTGAATTCATGGCCTTCGGCGGCCTTGCGGGAGGCGTACAATTTCAGGAGTTCCTCCGCCATTTCCCGGGCGGAACCCTTTACCCGTTCCTTGATTCGGGCCCATTCCGCAGTACCCAGCCGGGTCAGCGTGGGAGGCTGGTCCTGGGCGCCGACGTAAGCTCCCACGCGGTCTAGATGGTCGGTGGGAACGTAAAGCCGGTCATTCTCTGCATATTCCAGGACCAGGAATTCCTTTTCCTCGCCGTTATCCTCCATCTGGGTGGTGCCGGCAAAACGGGCAACGCCGTGGTCCACATGAACGACGTAGCTGCCGGGAATGAGGTCGGACAGAACGATTTCGTCGCCCAGTTGCTCTCGCTGCCGTTGCGGGCGATACCGCCGCTCCTTGGAGGTCCCGAACAGCTCGGCATCTGTGTACAGGCTGACGGGAGGATGGCTTTGATTGCCGCCGGTCTCCCACCCCTCGCTGAGATAGCCAGGGACCAGGGAAACCTGGCCGGGGAGCGGAGGAGAGGCCAGGCTGTCGGTTACGGTCGAGGGAATGCCCACCTCTGCCAGGACCTCCGAAAGGCGCATCGTGTGCTGGCTGACGGCCACGACGGCGCCGCCGGCAGACCTCTGGTCCTGCAGGTCGTCTATGAACTGGCCCAGTTGTCCGAAATATGACCTGGGGAGTCGGAATGCCGGGTCGGTTTCCTCGGCCAGCCAGCTTTCCAGCCGCGCCTTGCGGGGGTGTTCCCGGAGGCGGCCTGCCAGCTGATCCCAGGAGAGGTAAGGGGACGGGAAGTTTCGCGGGAGGTCTCCCCTGGACTCACGGCTCTCGCGCATACGGAAGAATTTTTCCTCCAGGTCGTTGGCTTCCGTCTCAATCTGGCTTTGCCGGTCCAGGACCAGGACACTTTCCGGCTGCAGGTAATCCAGCAGGTTATAGCGATTCAACAGCCCGTTGTAGAAGGACAGGGTTTCTATGTTGGGGGTGGCAAACAACTCAACCAGTTCTTCGTCGAAGCGTTCCCTGGCGTAAGCCGTGCAGCGGGAAAAGTCCATTGCTCCCACGCGCTCTTCGATGGCCGCCCGGTCCGCCAGTTCAGGCAGCTGCTCCCTGGCGGGGATAACGTTGACGGACTGGATGTGGCCGCCGTTCTCCCCAGGGGGAATGGACCGCTGGCTGTAGGGATCGAACAATCGGATGGTATCCACCTCGTCGTCCCACAGTTCCAGCCGGAAGGGGTACTCCGCCTGGGGCGGGAATATGTCGATAATGCCGCCGCGCAGGCTGAAGGAGCCGGGGCTCTCAACCACCGGTTCGTGCCGGTATCCGAGATTAACCCAGGTGTTCAGAAGGCGTTCCGTGCTGGGGACCCTTTCGCCCAGCCTCACTGTCGATGGAGAATCAGCAGTCCCTTCGGGGCCCACAAAAACCGCCGGAGATAAGGTGTAGCGCAGAGCCGCCGCCACCGAGGCAATTACGATTGGAGCGGCGGAATCGCCCTCATGCCATGAGGTCAGCGCTGACAGGCTTACCAGTCTCTGGTTGACCGTGCGGGCATCGACGGCCAGGCGTTCGAAGGGAAGCACTTCGGGTTCAGGCAACAGGTGAACGGGCGCGGACTCCCCCAGGTAGGTCAGCAACTGATCGAAGAGGCGACGGGAGTCGTCCGGCCGCGGGGTGAGAACCAGTACCGGCGCCTGAGCTTTCCGCCAGAGCGAAGCCAGGTACAAGGGGCGAACGCCCCGCCGGGCGGCATACGCGTTGGCGTCGCCGCCGGCAGAGATGCCGGATCCTTCGATCAAGTCGGAGAATTCGTCATCGAAAAAGGGCAACAGACCGGCCAGGGACATTTGGAGAGACTCCCCTCGGAGCCGGCTATGTTGCCTGCTCCGAACTGATGAATTGCAACAGATAAAAGGGCTAACGGCCTGCGTCAGCCCCGAACAGGCTACAATTTTATGACGCGGGGAACGCATAGACAAGGGCAGCGAGTTGAAAGAGGGAATGGCTTTTGGCCCCATCACCCTCGACAAGTTCCAGGCGCGAACCACCTTACGGCATTGGTGTCAAAGCAGGGCTCCTATGTGACCATGCTATAATTGGGCGGTTCCGAATCCCATTCAAACAGGACTCTGCAGACGCCAGGGCGATTACACATTCGCCGCTGTCGTTTCCAACAAAATGAAGAATCCCCACGAATTTCAAGACGCGCAAGCCCCTGACGTGAGTGGCGCGGAAGGCCTGTCTTATCGGCGGATAGTGGTGAAAGTGGGAACCGGAGTGCTCACTGACATCCAGGGCAGCGGCGGGTTGAACCTGGCGGTGATGGAAGACCTGGTCCGCCAGATTTGCCAGCTCCGCCAGCATTCGGGTGTGGAGGTACTGTTTGTCACTTCAGGAGCAATTGCGGCCGGCCGCGACGAGTTGACGCAGGCCGGCCTTCAGCTGGCAGACCGGGACATTCCCCAGAGGCAGGCCCTGGCAGCCATAGGCCAGGGCCGGCTCATCCATGCCTACCAGCAGATGTTCGGCGCCCACGGGGTTCACGTAGCCCAGGCCCTGCTTACCATCGATGACCTGGCGGAACGGCAGCCCTACCTCAACGTTCGAAACACCCTGACCGCCCTGCTGGATATCGGCGTTGTTCCCATTCTTAACGAGAATGACGTGGTGGCGGTGGACGAAATAGGGG
>JAPPJA010000272.1 GCA_028874675.1 Chloroflexota bacterium | reverse complement strand
AGTGGGACCTTCTCATCATACAAATGACAATTTACTCACTCATGCGATAGCCCTGTATCCAACGTGAATGTGAGGTGTGTTGCCTCGCTGCTTGTGTTAGAATTCTTGGGCATTTGGGCAGGAAGAGAACCTCTTCAGCCCGCATATGAACGAATATCGGAGGCCAACTTGCAGGATACCGCTTCTCTGGCCGCTGTGGGCCATCGCATCGTGGAGAATGTGGGCAAGGTCATTGTCGGCAAAACCTCGGCGGTGCAGCAGGCCCTCGCCACCCTCATAGCCCAGGGCCACATCCTGGTGGAAGACGTGCCGGGGGTGGGCAAAACCACCCTGTCCAAGGCGCTGGCCATCTCCGTGGGCTGTTCCTTCCAGCGCATCCAGTTCACCCCGGACCTGTTGCCCAGCGACGTGACCGGCATTTCCGTTTATAACCAGCAGAGCGGGGACTTTGCCTTCCGCCCCGGCCCCATAATGTCCCAGGTGGTGCTGGCCGACGAAATTAACCGCGCCACCCCCAAAACCCAGGCGGCCCTGCTGGAAGCCATGGAAGAACTCCAGGTAACGGTGGACGGCGTTTCCCACATCCTGACGCCGCCCTTCATGGTGGTGGCCACCCAGAATCCCATCGAGTACGAAGGCACCTTTCCCCTGCCCGAGGCGGAGCTGGACCGGTTCCTGATGCGCCTCAGCCTGGGGTATCCCGACTTCAACGAGGAAATGGCCATCATCGAGCGGCAGGAGCTTACCCATCCCATCGATTCCCTGGAGCCGGTGGCCACGCCGGAAGAGGTGACGGCCCTGCAGGAAGCCGCCAAGGAGGTGTACGTGGACCGGCTGGTCCGCCAATACATCGTATCCCTGACCGAATCGACACGAAACCACCGGGACGTGGGCCTTGGAGCTTCGCCCCGGGCCACGCTGGGCCTGTTCCGCATCGCCCGGGCCATGGCCCTGGTGCAGGACCGGGACTACGTAATTCCCGACGACGTCAAGTCCCTGGCTACCTCGGTGCTGGCCCACCGCCTGGTTCTGTCCCCTTCGGCCAGGATGCGGGGAATCCGCGCCGACGAGCTTATCAACGACCTGCTCAACCAGATTACCGTTCCCGGCATGGCCCAGGTCTAGGGAGCGGCGGCTGAACCGGTATTGTCCGGCCTGGCCTGCGGAACCGCTCCCCTGGCGCGGTGACCTTTGATATGACGGGCCGTGCTTCTGGTTCGCCACAATATATGGTATTCTTTGCCAGCTAATTTCCAGCCGAACGTAAACCTGCAGGTAACCGGACTGTGAGCAAGCGGACTATCGGCATCCTGATCCTGCTGGGGGTAGTCACTTTCTACACCCTGGGCACGGGCTTTTCCTTCTTCTACCGTTTCCTCTATGTAATTGCCCTGGTCCTGGCTTTCGGCCTTTTCTGGGCCTGGATTAACCTGCAGGGTCTCCAGGTGCGGCTGACCCGCCTTTCCCACCGGGGTCAGGTGGGCGGCTACCTGGAGGGCCAGCTGCAGGTAACCAATCGCTTCCGGTTTCCCAAGTCCTGGCTGGAAGTGCGAGAGGTTACCGACGTACCCGGCTACACCACCGGTCGGGGCATCTCCATGGTGCGGGACCAGTCCCGCAGCTGGCGCATTGAGACCTACCTGGCCCGCAGGGGCGTCTTCAATACCGGCGTCGTAGAGGTTACCAGCCAGGACCCCTTCGGGCTGTTCCAGCTCAGCCGGCGGTTCCTGGAGTCGGAGCAGTACGTGGTGTTTCCGTCCACGGAGCCGCTGCCCGACCTGGACCCCCGCTTCGCTTTTCTGCCCAGCGACCACCGCGTAACCCGTCGCTCGGACCACATTACTCCCGAGTCTTCGGGGGTGCGGGAGTACGTTTACGGCGACAGCTTCCGCCAGATCCACTGGCCCTATACCGCCCGAATGAACAGCCTGATGGTCAAGGAATTTGACATGGGCATTTCCGCCGAAAGCTGGGTGCTGGTGGATATGCAGCGCAGTTCCCACGTGGGCGACGACCCGGTGGACAACAGCGAGGAGCTGTCCGTAACCGTTGCGGCCTCCCTCATTGAGCGGTTCGACCAGCTTTCCATGCCGGTGGGCATGGCCACCAACGGCGACCAGACCTGGCTGATGCGCCCGGGCTCCGGTCCCAGCCACGTGGGCAACGTGATGGAGGCGCTGGCCGGCGTAAGGGCGCGGGGCAACCTGACCCTGGAGCGGTTCATCTATGACCTGCAGCCCCACCTGAGCCGCTTTAATGCCCTGACGGTAATAACCCCCTCCCGCCGGTCCGAGTGGATACCCGCCCTGGCCAGCCTGCGACGGGACGGGGTGAACGTCGCGGTGATTTACGTGGAACCCACGGACTTCGGCGCCCCCGAGGAAGTCCAGTCTCCGATGGACTTTCTGCATTCCAACGACATCCCCGTGTACCTGGTGCGGCGGGGCCGGCCCCTGAATGAAGCATTGCAGGTACCTGTGTTTGACCAGCCCTATGCCTTCTTCGCTCCCCGGCAGGAGATGGGTGGAAGAGAGGAGAACGGCAGCGGGCAGGCGCCCGATTCCATGTCCTCAATGTCTCCAACGCCTCCTGCGCAGCCACAGTACTCGTACCAGGGCGCCAGCGAGCCTGACGACTCCAGGAGTTCGCCGTGACCAGCGCCACCCAGACAGCGGCCCGCCAGCCCGCCGCCAGCCCCGCCAGCCCTGCCGTCCAGTCCACGGAGGGAAGGAAGCTTTCCGTTGCCCCCGTAGTCGGGGGAGCCCTCTGGCTGTGGCGTCATGGCCGCCCCGCCGACGGCTGGGCCGCGGTGTTCCTGCTGGCCCTCAACCTGCTGGTGGTGGCCTGGTCGGTGGACCGGGGAGGCGACTGGGTGCCCACCCCCAGCCTGGAGGCCCTGATACTGATAGCAATGGCGACGGGGGTGGCGCTGTCCCGGTTACCGGTCTGGGGAGCATTGCTGCTGCCGCTGGGCCTGGTCATCGGCCTCTGGGTCATTACGGCGCAGCTGGTCGGCTTTGAGGGTGAAGGCATCGAGCTGGCCAGCGCCGCCGAACTCTTCGACCGGTTGAACCTGTGGTGGGCGGCGGCGGAAACTGGCGGCATCAACATAGACCGGGTGCCCTTTGCCTTTGCCCTGATGTGCCTCACCTGGCTGGCCGGCTATCTGGCTGCCTGGGTGTTCTCCCGCTACCGCAGCTTCTGGGGCGTCTTTGTGCTGGGCGGCGCTGCGCTGCTGAGCAACCTCACCTTCCTGCCCTCAGAGGGAATCACCTATCTCGTGTTCTACCTGTTCACCGGCCTGCTGCTGGTGGCCCGTGTACAGGCGGTTCGACGCCTGAAAGAGTGGCGGGAACGCGGCTTCCAGGCCGACAGCCACCTGGGGATCCTGTCGGTTTCGGACAGCGTGATTGTGACCTTCATGGTGCTGCTGGTCGCGTTCCTGATAGTTCCCAGGATTGTGCCCGGCGACCGGTTCTGGCAGGAGGCCCATAACGTTTACGAGTACACCCGGTCTCCCTACGTACAGTTTGAGGAGGACTTTAACCGCCTGTTCGCAGGTCTGCCCGCGCGCAAACCCCTGCCCTACCGCATCTGGAGCGATGTGATGGCATTCCAGGGCACTATCAACCCTACGACCACGCCGGTGCTCCAGGTGGACTCGCCGGTGGCCATGTACTGGAAGGCGCGCAGCTACGGCACCTACACTCCCAAGGGCTGGATTTCCGAGAATACGGAGCTGCAGCCCACGAACTGGACGCCCACCCATTCCGCCCCCCAGCCCTACGAGAAACGGTTCGAGGTCACCCATACCCTGACGCCCAACTACCGCACCCGCAACCTCTTTGCCGGAGGGCAGATTATTTCTTCCGACAGGGATGTGCGGATCGAAACCTACGACTCACCCGTCTATAACATAGACCTGAGCGGACCCCTGCAGCTGGGACAGACATATCCCAAGCTGGACATTGCTTCCGTCAACCTGGACCGGGTACTGCGCGAGGCCGGTCCGACGGCGTGGCGGTCCCAGCTGGCCCAGTCGGTGCCCGACGGCTTCCACCTGGT
>JAPPJA010000031.1 GCA_028874675.1 Chloroflexota bacterium | reverse complement strand
CTGTCCGACCGGGGCATCAGGTACATCACCCGCCGGGACCGGGCCCAGCTTGCCACCACCATGGCCGCATGGAGCACGGAGGACGCCGCCGACAATCGCGGACAACCCCGTCCCCTGGGACACCGCATCCTAACCTGGCAGCGCCAGACCGGCCACGCCGACGGTATCACCTGGTTCCTGTCCGAGCTGGCCGCCGAGGCCCGGGCCGAGGACGAAAGCGAGCTGCAATGGTCCATCCCCACCGCCCGTTCCGACCGGGCCTTCAACCGGGGCGAGGACGCCATCGCTCCCGACGCGGTGGGGCACCTGCTCGTCAACGCCCTGCACGTGCCGTTCTACTTGGAGCACGAACTGCGCGCCCGGCATCCCAGAGGAGTGGCCGCCCGCCTGCGCCCCTACATCCGCTACTACCGCTCCGATGCGCCCCGCGATGACCAACCGCCCTTCCCGACCACGCTGTTCGTGGTGGACACCAAGGAGGTGGCGGAGACCTACGCCAGCACCGCGTCCCGGATGCCTGCCATGACGCTGCCCATCCTGGTGTCCAGTAGGGAGCTTCTGTCCTATAGGGGGATACTGGACCGGTCCTGGCGTCCCCTGTGGGAACCGGAACGTGCGCCGCTGGCGCTGCGGGAACTGGGAGAATACGAGTGGGACAAACTGCGCCGACGGATGCGTCGGCAGGAGACACAGCAATCATGCTGATACGGCATCTTCTACCCGCTCTCTTGTCCGGGGGCGCAAACTGTCCCATCGGGGCGATTTCGGGGATTGGCCGGGAGGCCGCGACGCATCATTGTCCCACGGTTTCAGGTACGAAACAGGCTGATATTCCCCTTGACCAATCAAAAATTGCATTTTTGCAAGTGTGAGAAACGGCGCTAAAACAACGAGGGTGATATCGGCAAAAGTGCAATCGCCTGACGCATCGCCGTTTACGAGGTGATTTACATGTCAGATAAGGTCAAAGACGACGTCCACTGGGTGGACAAGGGGGAGGCGGCGCGGGAGCTGGAGGTATCGCTATCGACCCTGGACCGGATGATCCGCAAGGGCGAGGTGGAGGTGGAGAGGGAGGGCCGGCGGGTCTACGTGAAGCTGCCGGGACCCCGTTACCCCAGCGACCAGGAGCTGCTGCGCCAGTCCAGGGCCAGGGTTGAACGATTGGAGCGCACCGTGGGGGACCTGACCGAGGAAGCGGACCGGCTGGAGCAGGAGAGGGACCGGGCCCGGGCCGAGACGGACACTGCCATAGACGAGTACCGCAAGCTGGAAGAAGTGCTGGTGCGGGAGCAGGACGGCCACCAAGGTGCCAGGCGCTGGGCCGCCCGGCTGGGCATCACCGTAGCCGTGCTGGTGGTGCTACTGGCCGTCACCGTCCTGGTTGCCTGGTGGCTGATCACGTAGCAACTATGGCCTGTGGACATTCGGATACCGAGCTCCCCGCGAATGGGAGAAATAATGTGAACGCCACCGGCGAATCCCTACGTTCTCGGGCCAGTCATTGCCCACGGTGCCATAGGACGGTAAATCCCATTCGGCCACCATTCCCTGTTAGAGGGTGGGCGGCGTGGACTGGCCTGTCAGTGATAGCCGTAGCCCTGTTGTTGACCGGCATAGCCCTATGGGCTGTGGTCGGTCTCGTTCTCTGGAGGAACAGCAAGGCGGTCTGCCCGGAATGCGGATACGACCCCATGAAGGGAAACGTTGGATGGACCAGAGAGTCCATCATCCTGTGGCTTCTTCTGGCTGCCTGCTTCATTATCAGTTTGTGGTTCACATTCTGGGTCGTCACGGCGGTGATATGGATTCTCGACCCGGTACTCGACTGAATGCCCACAGGCTCCAGGTGAAATCAATAAGTGAACGCAACGACATGACACCGGCGGCCCTCTACGCCCGTATCGCCAGCGACCACCAGGACGTGGACCTGCCGGTGGCTGTCCAGGTGCGTGCGCTGCGGGACTCTGCGGAGCGCATGGGGGCCAAGCAGGCCTAGGCTCGCAAACGGGGCGCAGAATACAAGATTAGCGGCCGCCCAGAGGTGAGAGAGATGCAGCAACGATTCTCCAGAACAGGCTTCGAACGCGCCGCCAAGGAGAGGCAGGCGCGTTTTCGCCAAGACTCCACGACCATCAGCGGCGAGTCCAAGCATCCAATGGACGACAAGGGAATGCGCAACTCTCACCTGCTGGCCCTGGGTCACGAGGAAGAGAACCTGTTCCCAGGCGTACGGGACGGAGAGGCCATCGACTTCTTCCGCCAACGCAATATCAAGTGGTGGAGGAATCCCAGGAGCGGGGATGACACCAACACCGACGGTCCCACCCGCAACATGGCCAGCTCCCAGGTGGCCTGCGTCAACTTCCTTTTGCCTTTGGCGGGAATCCCGAGGGCCTTGGCCGCGGCGCTGCGCGCGCTGGACGATGACGTGCGCGCCGTGGTGGACATCGCCCACGACGGGCGCGCCACTCCGGTGGAGTTCGAATGGCTGGGCCTTCCCCGCTCCCTGGAGGGAGGGGTCACCAGGGGTGCCCAGAACACGAGCGTAGACGCCTTCCTTATTGCTGAAACCGCGTCGGGACGCAGGCGCGCCTACTTGATGGAATGGAAGTACGTTGAGCAGTACCTGCGCACCCGGCCGGAATTCAAGGGCGACGGCAAATCGGGCGACACCCGCAGGAGAAGATATGCCGACGCCTACCGCGCTCCGTTCTCGTCCTTCAATCCTGAAACCGCCCCGGACCTGGATGATTTTCTCTATGAACCCTTCTACCAGATCATGCGGCAACGTCTCTTGGCCGACCGTATGGTGCGGATGGGCGAATTGGACGTTGACGAGGCTAAGGTGGTGGTCGTGGCGCCGGAGGACAACCTGGCCTACCGGCTCATCTCCGATGGCAGGGCGGTAACGTCCCCGCCACTGGCCCGCCGGTTTCCCCGACTGGCGACGGTGGACGAGGTGATGCGGCCTTGCCTGAAGGACCCGGACTCTCAGTTCAGAATGGTCTCGCCGTCGCGGCTGCTGGAAGGAGTGGTGAGGAGCTTGCCCAAAGAGACGGTGGCATGGGCCGGCTACTGGAGGGAACGCTATGGGGTGTGACAGCCGGGCCTTGACCGGGCCAGCCGGAGGTGGGATTATGGATAGTAAGACAATCCAATAAACAAACAATCAACGCGAGAAACCATGCCGCCACGCCGCATTTCCAGGACCATCACTTTCTCCCTGCCGCCGGAGATGTTCGAGGAGGTGCAGCGGGTGAAGGAAGAGGAGGGCCGCGACATGAGCGAGCTGGTGCGCGAGGCCTTGCGCCTGTACATGGAAGATAGGGAACTGCGCCGTGAGCAGCGCCTGGAACGGCTGCGGTTACGCCAGTCCGAACCCGGAGAGAATGATCGAGGTGAAATCAATGAGTAATGGAATTGACCTGATACCGGCGGCCCTCTACGCCCGGGTCTCCAGCGACCGCCAGGACGTGGACCTCTCAGTGGCCGCCCAGATGCGGGCGCTGCGGGAGTACGCCGATCGCAACGGCTACTCCATTGCCCGGGAGTACATCGACGAGGCCGAGAGCGGCAGAATCGCCGAACGTCCCCAGTTCCACAGGATGCTGGACGAGGCCAGCAAGCCGGAGGCTCCGTTCAAGGAAATTCTCATACGGAAGACACAATAGTAACGGAAAAATCCTTTACTCGTGGGGGCTTGAATTGAGGGATTAGGGCACCGAAAGGTCATAGTCCCGGCGGCAGCTTGAACAAGGGGTCAGACTTAAGAGTATGGCTCCTTGTTGTCGTTTCCAAGATGGCGGCAAGTGCTCCCCATTTTGGTTAGCATGGGGTGGTTAACCTGGTAGTGTATCCGTTTGAAATGTGCGTGAAGGCCTTGCGGATTGCCATCCTTCCCCTGGGTCGACTACCATTGCTTCACAAATGGGAAGTGGCACTTTCCCAATCCACCCGAACGGAGAGAAACGTCTACCCGGCGCCTTCGACGCCGAAATAATGGCGGTGCACATAACCGTGGGCGATACTAGGGAAGATCACCTAGATCAGCCCACTACCACAC
>JAPPJA010000217.1 GCA_028874675.1 Chloroflexota bacterium | reverse complement strand
AGTTCGCCTATACCAGCGGATACGACAGCCGGGGCCGGGTGTCGGTGAACCACCTAGTGGACGAGCGAGGCTACGGGGTAATGCTCAACAGGCCGGAACCCGGCGACGCTTAGCCGGTCCGTCACGCAGAAGGAGGGAGACAGGCACTACGGTGGTGCCTGTCTCCCTATGTATTGCCATTCCTACAGGCCCGCACTGTCAAAAACTCTCGCTACTCGGACAGCCGGCGAATCTCGACAGCTGGTTAGTACTACATCGAAAAATTTTTTCGCCGCAAAGTTCTGATGCCATTCTTGAACCCTGGAAGTGAGCCTTAGGGGATACCTTAGCAGCAATCTGCAAGCTGGACAGCATGCTTTATTGCAGATTCACCGCCTCCAGCAAGTGGGGAATCCGGGTGATGTCGCCCTGGTGCCGGTGCAGGGGCAGATCAGTCCGGGGCGGCGCCAGGTCAATCGACATCACGTCCTCGCCCCGTTCCTGCAGCTTGCGAATAATGCGAAACCCGATAAGGTCGTTGCCCTCGGTTACCATTACCGTCATTGTTGTTCCTCCGGTCTTGGATAAAGGTTTGGATCATTTCAAACCTCTCGAAACGAAAATTGGTGGGAATAGGCCACCAGGGAAACGTTAGGCACAGCCTTGGCAGCGGCGACTAAACGTGGATCGAAATCGCTGGCGATTAGGATTCCCCGGACGGCGCTGCATTGTTCGCTAATCTCGCTGCCCATGTATGAAAGCAATTGTCCAATAGCGGCGAGATTAGCTCTGCCCGCCTTAAGCTCAATAACTACCAAACATCCCTCAGAGTCTTTAGCGGTAATGTCGATTCTCCCCGTCCCTACACTCTGTTCAGAACCGCCGTCTATTATTTTCAACCCAGCCTCAAGCTGCTGTATATTGGACCTCAGCGCCTTTTGCAGATCCCTTTCCAAGCGAAATCGAGCCTCGTCAGAGGGATCCTCAATATCAGTCTCGGGTACGTGACGAGTAGTTTCAGGGGCCGGACTGGCGACGTAATAGGGATTTAAAGTGGGATTCTGCCGAAAAAAGACGTTGCCAAGTGTGTTCAACTTTTCAACTTTTCCCGACTTTGCTTCCGTGGAATAAGGGTTCTGAAATTCACCCTCCGATGTTAGAAACCAATCTCCTTCCGTGGCATAGAGCCGGGTAACCTCATGAGTATTCATCCAATTGATTAGTGGCTCTACGCTTAGGTTGGAGAGAAACAGGCTTCCCTCACGGAGAATGCCTTCACTGGTTAGTTCATCAACTGAAAAACGGGTCAAGAATTCCTTGATGTGCAGTTCGGTCATGTCTTCCTTCACGTTAGCCCGAATCCACCGAATAGATGAGGGTGGCGGCGGATTGAGTGGGTAATAGAGTGGTCCTTTCCTTGTCATTATTCAGGGACATAAGGCCAGTGATAATCACGGTCATCCGGCCACTCTGAGCACCGTCGATCTGGACTTTTATCAGGTTTCGGTTGGCCAGTCAACCACCCCCTTTGCTTGCAGCAGGGCCCGGTGTGGGGAGAGCCTCTCCCTGTAGCTGGAGCCCTCGATTATGATCTGGTAGCTGGCGTTGGCCAGGCGGTCGAGCGCGCTGTTCCCCAGGATGGGGTCGTCGAAGAGGCTGAGCCACTCCTCCACGGCCCGGTTGCTGGTGATGATGAAGCTGGAGGCACGGTGACGGCCGATGATCAGCTCGTACAAGTCGGCGGATTGCTGGGCGGAGAGCTTGTGGAGGCCCAGGTCGTCCAGGATCAGCAGGTCCGGTGAAAGGAATGAGCGGAATGTCCGCTCGAGGGAGTTGTCGACCCTGGCCTGGGCCATGGCCCTGAAGAAATCATCGGAATGGAGGAAGCGGACGCTGTGGCCGGCCCGGACGGCGGTGTAGCCTAGGGCCTGGGCCAGGAAGGTCTTGCCGACACCGGCGGGTCCCACCAGCAGGACGTGCTCATGCTTGGCCAGGAATTCCAGGGAGAATACGGCGTCCAGCAGTCGGCGGTCGAGGGTGATGGCGGCCGACCAGTCGAAGTCCTCCAACCGGCAGGTCTCCTCAAAGCCTGCGGCCCTGATTCTCAACTCCATGCGCCGGTTGGCGCGACGGTTGACCTCGTCGCTGAGGATGATTTCCAGGAAGGAGGCGTAGTCCAGCTGCTCCCTGCGGGCCAGGGCGATGCGTTCGGTCAGAGTGTCGGCCATGGCGCCTAGCTTGAGCTGCTTGAGCAAGGGTGTGAGTTCCGTGGTCATGGTCATGTCAGTCTCCTTATGCCGTACGGCGGTATTGGTTGGTGTGGGAGAAGGCGGAGCCGGGACGAGCGAAGCGGCCTTTGGGCAGGGATTCGGGAGCCTGGGGCGTGGCCTCCTCCTCCAGGGCCTGGACCAGGATGCGTTCCAGGCGCGTGACGTCGACGAGGTCCACCTCCAGGGCCCGACGGCAGGCGGCGTCCAGCCGCTTCGCGGTGTAGCGCTCCCCCAGGCGCAGCAGCTTGTGGCCCTGCCTGACCTTGGCCCACGGCAGCGGGCCCTCGAAGAGCCGCTCGGCGAACTCGGCCACGGAGGGGCCCAGCTCCTTCGCGGAGGCCTTGATGCGGTCGGGAGCCCTGGTGGTGTAGGCGGAGAGTTCGGCGGGATAGTCATTGGGGTCGGTGGACCTTCCGCCCCGGGGTTGGCGGACGTGGGTCTTGATCAACTGGCCCCGGTGGTAGATGCGCACCAGCTTGCTGTCCACCCTGACCTCCACCTTCTGGCCAGGAGGACACAGACTGGAAGGCACCGAGTAGAGGGACTGCAGGCACTGGATGTGGTGGTCCTGGTGGACCTTGGCCTCTCGCCAGTCGGCGATCTCGTAGGGCTCGCCGTCCCAGGGGAGCAACGCCTGGCGCTCCTCATCCTGGAAGACCACCAGGGGCTGCCTGTAAGTGGTGCCGTGGATCCGCAGCCCGGCGACATCGCGACACCAGCGCCGAGCCTGGTCTCTGACATCGGCCAGGTCCCGGAACTCGCCGCCCTTGAAGAAGCGTTCACGGGTGTAGGGGACGCTGCGCTCTACCTTGGGTTTGTCCTTGGGGTGACGGGCCCGGGCTGAGTCGACGATGAAGCCCCGATGCTGGGAGTATTCCAGGAAGCCCCGGGTGAAGACGGGGTGCAGAGGGTCGGCCGTGGCCACCGCGGGAGGGCAGTTGTCGATGACCAGGTATTTGGGGATGCCGCCGAAGCAGGCCCAGGCCGCCTCCAGGCCGGCGATGACGTCTTCCAGCTTCTGGTTGCTGGTGGGCCAGAGGAAGCTGTGGCGAGAGTAGCCCAGCACCACCAGCAGGGCGTATACCGCTCGGCGGCGGCCGGTCGCGGGATCGTGGAGCAGGCCCAGGCGGCCGAAGTCCATCTCAGCCACTTCGCCTGGCGGCGTGTCCTCCATCCTCACCGTGAGCCGTCGGGGCCTGCGCCAGTGGCGGCGGGCCACGAAGCGCTGCAGGGAGGCGTACGATACCCGGCAGTCCCGCTGCCCCAGCAACTCCTGGATGCGGGTCAACTGGAGCCGGTCGCCAGTGAGCCACCGGTGGATTTGGTCGGCCCACGGGGCCAGCAATTCCTCGCTGGGAGTCTCCACCTGCCGCGGCCCAGGCTGCCCGATGGCCGCCAGTCGGCTCAACTGCTCCTCGCTTAGTTCCGGTCCCTCGCGGGATACGCCCAGCGCCTGGGCCGCAGCGATGTACCTGGACACCGTGTCCCGGGACAACCCAGTCCCGGTGGCGATGCGCCTCTGGCTGTGACCTGCCCGCCAGCGGCGGATGAGTTCCGATATTTCCACTCTGAGTACCCCCTTGTACGCCATCGCTGCACCTCGACATGAAGTGCCTCAATGGTCGCCGATTCGGTTCTCAGAGTGGCTGGATGTTCCTGAATAAGTGGCCTAATGACCCTGATTATTCTGCGATTTCCTGGTAGGTAGTCCCTGATTATTTACACCTTTCCTTGCTGGGACAATGGTTTCTGATACGGGAAACCATCACTAGTACTACAACGACGAGTTATGCTGGTAATATGACGGGGTGAAGCAGGCG
The DNA here is from genome assembly GCA_028874675.1 of Chloroflexota bacterium. Classification (GTDB taxonomy): domain Bacteria; phylum Chloroflexota; class Dehalococcoidia; order Lucifugimonadales; family UBA3495; genus Bin22. Next base: position 2 of record JAPPJA010000217.1, on the reverse strand, counting down.
AT
>JAPPJA010000264.1 GCA_028874675.1 Chloroflexota bacterium | reverse complement strand
AATCGCATGAGTGAGTAAATTGTCATTCTGAGCTTGCCGAAGAATCTAAACTCCTGCCCACCAACTTGCTTTCGGACCCGTAGCCAGGCCGTGGGGAAGGATTTCAGGCCCTTCGGCAAGCTTAGGGCGACATAGCTTTGCCTTGTGGATACTGACCGGCTGTAGGACGAATCTTTCATGCAATAACCCTGCCTGCCGCTACCCTTGTTATTGGCTTGCCCCGGGCCAGGCATTATAATTGGCCTCGCGCACTCGCACAGGAATATGGACGGAGTAGATTCTTGGCACAACACCTGAATTTCAGCTGGGTCCTGGAAGGTTACCTGGCCGGGGCCATGGGCCCCACCAGCCGCCGGGACCTCATCTTCTTCCAGCAGCAGGACGTCCGCGCCGTGCTGAGGATGGAGGAAAACACCATATCGGCCGAGATGTGGCATATGTACGACATGTTCGAGCCGGTGCCCGACTTCTCTGCCCCCACTCTTGAACAAATCGACCGGATGTGCCGCTGGATTGAGGACCAGATTGAGAATTGGGAAAGGCCCGTGGCGGTCACCTGCTACGCGGGAATCGGCCGAACCGGTACCGTCCTGGCCTCCTACCTGGTCTATACCGGTTACGAACCCCAGGTCGCCATAGACTTCGTCCGCCAGCTGCGTCCCGGCTCCATTCAGACTCCTGAACAACAGCAGGCGGTCTTCGACTACGCCGAGCACCGAAAGAACACCGGTGGCGCTCGCGTAAGGTCCGGCTAGAGGCTGTCGTCAAATTGAAAATCGAAGCTTCCCAGCGCACCATTTCGTCGTTCCCGCGAAGGCGGGAACCTCGCCGGCTGTAGTCAAGATTCCTCCTGTTTCAGGCATGACGGGCCAATTTGACGACACTCCCTGGGCAGCTTCTGGTCACTCCTGCCAATGTTGCTGGCAATCTGAGTTGAAATTTGATCCGCTCGCCATGCCGGCGGGAATCCATTCGGACCGAACTCAACCGTCGCTGACGGCGATTAACCGGCAAAAGCCACGGACCCCGATTCGGGGGCCGGGCTGGAAATCCTGCCCTCGTTGCCACCGAAATCGGGGTCCGTACCGCCAGGTTTTCTTGCTTATGTTTCAGGCGGCAAGCCTCTTGCCCGGGTTTTCCATCACTGCCTCGGGAGTAGCCCCCAGGTCAATGATGCGGCCGCATTGCAAACACTTGCGGAAGTACCCGTCCAGGTCCCGGTCCTGGACCATGTCACCCCCGCACTTTGCGCAAGACTTGAAGAAGAACCTGGTATTGTTTTTCATAACCGCAACTGTCCTTTCCCCCATAGGGTTTGCGTGAATCACGTCGCCCGTTGTTACGTTAAATATCAGGGTTAAGATTCATTAAGGCTGGCGGTTCGTTATCACGCATTGATTATGATTTTTTATTATAGTGAGTAATTTATTGAAAGACTACTATTTATAAACGAACCTTCACAATTATCGGCCGCATCGTCTGCGTCAATTGAATGTGAATGCCCGCCTGGTCGTCAGAATGGAGTGAAACGCAATGACCGACCCCACCCAAAGCCACCAAATCATCCAGCCTGTAGCGATTCCCCGCTCTTTGCTGGAAGCTGCCTTTCGGGAAGCCCGAGCCAGTTTTCCCGCCGAGTGCTGCGGCTGGCTTTCCGGCCCCCGCGCCGACAACTCCGCCACCCAAATCCGCCCCTGCGTCAACGACCAGGACTCGGGCAATCATCCCACGGTGGCCGACCGGACGGCCGAGCGGGCCTACGTTTTTGGACCTCGGGACCTGCTGGAACTCAACCGCACCCTGGACGACGATTGCCCGCCGCTGGTCATTTACCACTCCCACCCCAACGGCCAGGCCTACTTTTCGCCCACCGACCGGCAGGTGGCGGCCAGTCCCTGGGGCGATGGCCCCGCCTACCCGGTGCAACAGCTGGTGGTTGGCATAGACGAACGCCGGGTGGTGGAAGCCGCCCTGTTCGCCTGGTCCGAAGCTGAAGCCGGGTTTGTGGAGATTGCCCGGTACGAAGGGGCGGACATCTAGCGCCGCAAGCGCGGCCACCGTCCGCGCCGGGTCAACGGCGCCCGATCCCCGAACCCCTGCAAATGGCGGAGCAAGCGTCGGAAATGGCCGACCGGTGCGCCTCGGCGGTCCTGGATAACTGTCTTGAAAGTTCCCTTGAGAGAAGCGACCGTCAGGATCGGTTGCGGAAGAGTACCCCTCCCTTTGACGGGACGGGGCCACGTTGAGGACTTGGGCGCTGCCGTCAAATTGAAAATCGAAGCTTCCCGGCGCACCATTTCGTCGTTCCCGCGCAGGCGGGAAGCTCGCTGGCTGTAGTCAAGATTCCTCCTGTTTCAATCATAACGGGCCAATTTGACAACACTCCCCGGAGATTGCCAGCAGAAACTACTGGCCTGCGTTCGTCATTTTTGAGATAGTTTCTAAATCTCTGGCAGCAAACTCTATGGACTTACAGGAGAATCCAGATGAACATAATTGATACCCACGCCCACGCTGGCATCAACTGGTTCGAACCGGTGGAGATGATTCTGCACCAGATGAACCTGAACGGTGTCCAGCGAACCGCCCTCATCCAGCACGCTGGCAACTATCACAACGACTACCTCCTGGAGTGCGTCAAGCGGTTTCCCGGCAGGTTCGGCGCCGTGGTCTGGGTGGACGTCAACGACCCCAACGCCCCGGAAACCCTGGAACGCCTGGCCCAGCATGAAGAGGTAATTGGCATGCGCCTGCACCCGCCGCAGCGGTCCCCGGAACCGGACCCCCTGGCAATTTGGCGCAAGGCCGCCGAGCTGGAGTTGCCGGTAAGCTGCTTTGCCCGCAATGCGGCCCAGGCGGCGGACCCCGGCTTCCAGTCTATTGTGGAGCAGTTCCCCAATCTTACCGTCATCCTGGAACACCTGGCCGGGGCCTACCGGCCCCAGAGTCCCGAGTCCGTGACTGCTCCCTATGACGACTACCGTGTGGCCCTTACCCTTTCCCGGTTCCCCAACACCTGCATCAAGTTCGGCGGCCTGGGCGAATTTTGCGTCCGTCCCAATCCGCTGGCCGCCCAGTATGGATTCGAGGAGGATCCTCCCCTGATGGAAATGGCTTATGAAGCCTTCGGCCCGGAACGGATGATGTGGGGCAGCGATTTTCCCCCGGTGGCGGGACGGGAAGGCTACCGCAACTCCCTGGAGGCCCTGAAGGAGTACCCCTGCTTCAGGAACCAGGAGGAACGGGACTGGGTGTTCGGCAAGGCGGCAGAGGCTGCCTTCCGCTGGTAGCAGCCTGCCTAACGTCCTTTTCCAGCATGATGCAGAGGGAATTCGTAGCTGAAACGGACCGGGATGCTGTAATGCTGGGCGAGTTGCCAGCCAGGAAAATCTTCCGGTTCCGGCCGGGTGAAAAACGACGAATTACCATACACCGGGTTGCTTTTTAATATTGCGAAAAGGAATACAAAAACTGTTGCCCCATAGTATTGACAAATATAAAAGCAACCTTTATCGTAACCCCCAAGACTTGACCGTAGGTTCAAGATAACTAAAGGGAGGAGTAGGTATGCTCAAAATCGGACATGAGGTTGTTCGACCCGGTAAGAACGTGGGCGATTCCCCCGTCACTATTCCGGTACCCGAAGAACTGGAAACCGTACCCGGCATCCCCAAGATTCAGCGCGAAGTTGACTGGTACGCCCGGGAATACCCGGTGGAGACCATGAACATCACTGAGCGCGCTTCCCGCGACTGGGCCAACGCCATTCGCGACCAGCACGTTGAGATGCGTGAGATCCGCAAGGAACACGACAAGCTCAACCGCTCCCTGATCATGGGCGCCCGCCTGACCGGCGACCTGGAGCCCACCGCTGAGCCCACCGGCGAAGACGTCAGCGAATTGATCAAGGCCAAGGCCCGCGAACTGGGTTATGTGGAAGTCGGCTTCACCGCCTACGACACCCACTACACCTACCAGAGCAAGAAGGACTGGGTAAAGTTCCCCCACGTCATCTGCCTGGCTTACGAACAGGACTTCGAGCCCACCCAGACCATCCCCAGCGTTGACGCCGAGATCGTGCACT
>JAPPJA010000319.1 GCA_028874675.1 Chloroflexota bacterium | reverse complement strand
CCTTCCCCTATTCTATCAGCCATCAATTCAACGGTGCTTGCCTACTAGAGGTTAGCTGAACAAGTTGGCTATGTCTTTTGCAAAGTCGGAAAGCGGGTCCTTCGGAGCGTTGCGAGGTTTGCGGGCAGTAGGCTTGTTGGCCGGTCTTGCCTTCGTAGTGGTTTTGGCCGGGGTCTGGTTTTTCGCCTTCTTGGCAGCGGCCTTTGTCCCAGTCTTTAGAAGACCTTGCGCCCGCAACTTCTTGCGGAGCTCGCCCATAGTCCCTGTACCTTTCAAGGAGTTACAGGCTGTACAAAGCAACTGTAGATTAGTGAGGCGTTCGCCCTGGCCGTCCGAAAAAGGCTTGATGTGGTCAACGGCAAGATTTCGTATGTCGAACTTCTTCTCGCAACCGTTACACTTGCCATTTTGGTCACGATAAAACGAGTTTTTTTCTTTCGCACTGAATTTCGGCCGGGGCCGGCGTTGAGTAGTTTTTGGCTCATTAAAGAAGTCACCAAATACCATAGAAAAACCTCCGTTTAGGACAAACCTGAACGGAGGCGCAATTGCGATTGAGTCGTCCACGCTGGTACAATATCAGGGTACATAATCGGCACCTGCCGTTTCAGATTGTCGGCCCAGCCCTCGCTATTTGCGTTAGCGAGGGCTGGTTTAATTTTCGGGAATAGTACACCTAGCCCAGCATTATGCAAAGCATCATCACTTATAAGGAAACGGAACCGTTCGAAGAATCACCAGATGACCTGGTTCCAGCAGTTGCCCAGATAGCAGGAAAAGCGGCGGGGTTTGTCGTTGAGGTACAGTTCCACGTCCCTTTTCACCTGAACCAGGTAGGTCTGCCCGTCCCGCAGGTAATCCAGGTTCCCTCCATGCAGTCCGTCATAGAAGGTCCACCGCTTGCTGTCATTGTCGAAGTGCCAGACCACCTCCAGGTGGGGAGCCAAGTCCGCCAGCGCTTCGCCAACTTCCGTCGCGCCAGCGGTCACCAGGTCCGACTGGGTTACCCTGAAGGCGGCGGCGGCCACCGCGCCGTCCACTGTGACAGTGACCTGCTGCAGGCCGGTATCGATACCTGGCACCACAAATCGGGTGCTGAAGATGCCGTGGGCGTCGGTGGCCGTTCCATCCCCTGGGCTTACGTCCTCGGTCTGGAAGAGGATGGAACGTACCAGTGTGAATTCCCGGAAGCCCTTACCGATGAGGGTTACCACGGTTCCCGGCGGGCCGGCGCTGGGTTCTAAAAGGATCTCGCCAGGCTTCACCCGGTGGCTGGCCTTCAGGGCGACTGTGCCTCCGCCATAATCAAAGAACTCCACCGTCACAGTGCTGAGGGAACCTGGGTGGCTCTTGCGGGGTACCTGGAGCTTTGCGACGAATTGGCCCTGGTCGTCGGTCTCGGCGTGGGCGTGGGTTACCTGGTTGCCCGTCTCGTAGCTCACACTAATCTTGGTCCCGGAGGAACTGGCGCCGTAGGCCGGAAACCCGGTCCCCCTCACCTCCAGCATGCTGCCGGGCCTGCTCTCTTCCGGATGCAGCGTTATCTCCCTCTCGGGGATGCGTATCTCGGTTAAGCCGGTGCGGCCAGTGCTGTCGGTCACCAGGAGTTCGTGCAGGCCCGGGGTCAGGGTGCCTTGGGCGACGGGTACGGTGACCACCTGGGCGAAGGTCCCGGTATCAGTGATCGGTATGCGGCGGTTGCCGTTCCGCCCCATCGGCAATTCAACCGGATGTCCTGAAATGCGCATCTCGGCGATGTGCGCCCCTCCCGCCGCGTGGAAACCGACGCCGGTGACCAGGATGCGGCCGTTGGCCGTGACAGTTCCAGGATCGACGGTGACTTCGGTACGGCCGCTGGTGATGTCCACGATGGTCCTGGCGGTATACTCCTGGCCGTTGTCGGAGCGCACCAGGGTGACCTCCAACTGCTGGCGGCCGCTGCGCACTCCCTGGGGAACGGGCAGCTGGAAGTCCAGGTCACCCTCCGGGCCGACCCTCATTGGGTTCAGATCCGCAGGGATCTGACTGACGGTTACCTCCTCAACCGTTCCCTGGGGGAAGCTGGTCAGGTTGATGCTGATCTCCTCGCCGCGCCCCGGGTCCTGTCGGGCCTTGACCGTGCCCACCAACTCCACCAGGTTGTCCAACTTGTAGACCTGGTTGGTTCCGGTACCGACGAGGACGGCGGTGGATCCCTCGCCGTCCCGCGCGTTGACCAGGTTGCAGGTTCGGGGAGCATTCAAGCACTGGCCGAAGCCGCCGGCAAAGGGTGGAGTGGTTATGAGAAAGGAGCAGTTGGCTTCGCCGCCCGTGTTGACTGCGCTCTGACAGAATTCTCTCTCGTCGGGGTCCACGGTGCCGTCGGCATCGGCGTCCCGCCAGAAGGTGATCGCCGTCCCGGGCCGGTACCCCCTGGCGATGGCGCTGACCTCTTCTCCCCGGCCAATCTCCTGCTTGCTCAAAATGACCTCCCGGTCCACCAGCAGGCCCTCCGTCCCTTCGCCGGGCGCGGACCTGCTGAAGGCGGCGATGACCTCCTGGTTGGGGTGGCGTGCAGCCTGCGGGGTCGTCTCCTCGCTGGTAGAAACCCTCCAGGGATAGGCTCCGCCCTCCTGGGGGTTCCTGATGCCTGCAGGCCCGAGAAGAGTGACCGTGACCCGCGCCCCGGCAGGAATCGGAATGTCTTGGTCGTTTGCCTCCACGTCCGGGATGACCGAGATGGTAGTGGGGGAATTGCGGGAGCGGCCCTGCTGTACCTCTACCCAACCGGCTTGGCCGGAGCCATAGTCGCTGCCCTTCCGGTAGCGTACCGTTACGCTGTTCCCGCTGATGCCGGAGGGCACCCGGATCAGGTAGTCCAGTTCCAGGTATATCTCGCCGGTTAGGACTGGCAGTTCCTCGTTGGCGGTGAACTCCACCGTGTAGGTAGACCCCTGACCCGAACTTCGCGATGCGGCGGTAACGGTGGGATTGGCCACGGACTCCGACTGGGCCTCGGCGGACCCATTGCCCAAGGCCACCATAGCCAGGATCAGGAGCAGTACGGGGTTCACAAAAAAAGTGGCCCCGGCATTAGACGCCTTCATCGATCCCTTGCCTCTTTCGCTAGAGCCTTTCCTTGTGTCGGCACCTTGCGCTATCCCCTAACTTATCCTGAGCGGCATCTCGAGGATTCGTGGACTTCCATGGCAGCCTCCCCCAAGACTGGCAAACCCGGTCCTGCGACCTTGCTTGTCTGGCGAAATCTTACGATTTTCGGAGCAACATTACGAAGCGATACATACTCACTCCAATAGGCCAACCGCACCACTGCGATTTGCCTTTTCTCCGATGTCGCGAAGACGCCAAGATACTCGAGTAGACTCAAACTGAATACTATTGCGACACCTACGAGTGGACCTGGTGCGGCAGGCCGTCGAGAGGTGGAGAGGGGCTTTCCATCCTAATGCACTAACAAACTGAATTCTCCAGTTGCTCACCACACGAAGCTCAAACATTGGCGTTAATTCTTTACGTACCGAACTGCTCCAGGGCAACGAGTTCGGATTCGTAGATCGCCATTATCTTATCGAATCCGCTGATAGCAAAGACCTCCCTGACGGGATATTGCATGGAACAAAGGCATAATCTGGCGCCCCGCCTTTGCAAATCCTTGGACGCCATCAAAAGTGTGCGCAGGCCTGCACTGCTTATAAAGGACACACGGTCAAAGTCTACAATTACCGTCAGGTCGGTCTTCTCTATTGCTGAGGAAAGAGCATTCTGAAACACGGAAGCATTGCTGCCGTCTATGTGACCCTCGGCAATCAGAGTCACCGTTGCGCCATTGCGCCGAACTTCAGCAATCACCACTTAACTCCTGAACCAAAGCAAACTACGAAGTACTCCTGGTCAATTGCGGTTGAAATTGCGGGAAAAGTCTAAACCTGTACCCAAAATGCCAATAACTGTAGTCGAAGTTACAATGACTATAGGGAGCTAAGGGGGATAGGTCTATAGGTGTCCAAACAAAAGGGAGTTACGACGTATGAGGATACCCCCGTATCCGGGTGGGTTGACTCCCAAGACGCGTCGTGAAGAGGTTCAGCC
>JAPPJA010000479.1 GCA_028874675.1 Chloroflexota bacterium | reverse complement strand
TAGCCCGGTACGAAGCCCACGGTAGCATTCATTTCGGCGTAATCGACGGCGACAATGTGGCCGCCATTGAGGGCGATATTTTTGGCAGCTACACCGTCACCGACCACGTTCACAAGCTCAGCGATGTCAAGCTGCTGGCCCCGGTGGTGCCCGGCAAGATTCTGGCCATGGGTCTGAACTATACCAGCCACATCGGCGACCGGCCTGCCCCCCAGTACCCCATGGTATTCCACAAGACCCCTACCAGCGTCATCGGGCCCGAGGACACCATCGTCCGCCCCAGTGAGGTGGAACGCCTGGACGCCGAGGGTGAACTGGTGGCCATCATCAAGGACACCTGCAAGAACGTGTCCAAGGAAGACGCGCTTAACCACGTCTTCGGCTACACCTGCGGCAACGATGTAAGCGCCCGCGACTGGCAGCGCCGCGACCGCAACGACAACAACTCCGACTGGTGGCGCGCCAAGTCGGCCGACACCTTCTCCCCCATGGGCCCCTGGATCGAGACGGACCTGGACCCCCACGCCCAGCACCTGCGCACCCGGGTCAACGGCAACGAGGAACAGAACGAGTCCACCGCCCACCTGATCTTCGACGTCCCCACCATGATCGAGTTCATCTCCCGCTACGTGACCCTGGAAGCCGGGGACTGCATCTACACCGGCACCCCGGGGACCACCAGCAACATGGACGATGGCGCCGTCTGCGAAATTGACATTGACGGCATTGGCATTCTCCGCAACCCGGTCAAGCTGGAAGGCTAGTTTCTTAATCCACGAAGGTCCACGAAGAAAGAAGAGGCCGGGCCGTTTGGCCCGGCTCTTTTCATATAACCTGCAAGTTTAGTGACCTCCGCTGCCCACGGTAACTCTCCTGGTGCAGCTTCGCGCCCTTTGGCTGATGCCCTCCGTCACTCCGTTATCGGCCGCGAAATTATCCACAGGCTTGCCACCGTGTACAGCACCATCAAGGCCAGCATGGGGACCTGGCTCTTCAGGGCCAGATTACGGTCACCGTAGATGCTTACGGCCTTAATGTGGGCCAGGTACACGGCGATGATGTGTCCCGCCACAATGGACATGACGGCGAAGAACCAGATAGACCTGGCGTTGGTAATGGATATGTTTACCACGTAGCTCGCCGTGCCAAAGTAATCGGCGCCGCTCCCGAAGGGATCGGATGCCAGGGGAATTATCAGCTGTCCCTGGATGAGCAGGAAACCCAGGTAGTGGGCGAAATGGTAGGCCAGGGCAATGGGAACCAGGGAAAAGACGAAGGTGGTCATCAGATGCGCCGGTGTGGGGTCGGGACCGCTTCGGCGGGCAGTCGCCCCCTGCATCATTGCACAGAAGGCCCAGTAAACGGCGGCAAAGGCCAGGGGAAACAGAACCAGCCCCAGGGTGTTGGCAATTACCAGGCCATTGAAATAGGGCGATGTCAGCTGCGGAGTCTGGGTCAGGGCCCAGCCCAGCGCCGACGCCCATTCCGGCGTGTCGCTGAAACCGTCGAAAGTAACCGTGGACAGCACAAGCAACACCATGGCGGTCAATCCCGCGGGAAGGGGCCCTTGCCAGTGCAGCCCGATGGCGGGAGGACGGAGGTTCAACTGCCGATGGCGGGCGTATTCGAAGCATTCGTAGCAGTCCACGCAGCCGGCCCTGTAGTTGAGGGTCCCTGCGCTGCACTGCGGGTCCGAACACTCGTGGCAGACCATGGGGTCGCTCGTACGCGCCTCGGTAATGGAAAAGCGGGTCAGGAAGCCGTAGATGACCGTGAAAACCTCGCCGTACCTCAGCCACTGGTGCTTGCCAAACAGAAACATGCCGCCAAGGGTAAGAACGCTGTAAGCGATAATCAGCCAGGATAGAAGCTCCGGAGAAGCGCTGTCGGGCAGAGCGTTCTCCACCCATACAAAGGCGAAAAACAGGACTACGGAAGGCCACACCCCCACTCTTTGGGCGTAGTCCAGCCCCAGCGTAAGCTCCCAATCCGGGGTAATGCGGTGGTACAGAAACTCGACCAGCCCGAAGACGATCTTCCAGGGATTTACCACCGCCCAGAGGTTGCCCAGCAGGGAGACCACGAAGCCCATTCCTACCCACCAGATTATCCATACGAAGGTGGGCGTCAGGTTGTTGACGGGACGCTCGGAGCCGTACAATCCCGTGGCAATGACCAGCAGAAAAAGGAACAGTGAAGCCGTCTTGAGCAGCCACGTTACGGGCCCTGACAAGACCAGCCTGAGCGGCTCCATGGCAAACAGATTCAGCCGCGGGTAACTGTCGCCGCTGTGTTCCCCACGTACAAAAATGCCTACCACCACGAAGGACAGGGCTACTGCCGCCGCCCCTCCGACAACGAAGTAGGTAAGAGGCAGGGGAAGGTCGTACCGCTCTCCGAAGCCATGGGCGTAGGCGGGGGCAGCGGAAAGTCCCATGGCTAGCAGACCGATGGCCGTGAAGAGGAGTAGCAGGGGCGTATTCAGCCGCAACATTCAGTCACCAGGCCAGTGTTTTGCGCCCTTTTAGTTTAGCACTTTCCCCGGTCAGGCCATATTGGGGAGGATGCCCGGCGCGGGGCGCCGAGGGTATTGGAGGCGTCGCCCAGCGTCCCGCAAGAAATCCGGAACGGCCGGAACATACCGCGTTCTGTCCAGCCAATACATCAATTCTCATGGTATGCAGGGGTCTGCGCACCGGCAAGGGGCGCATGTCAGGCTAACCCTGCCAGCCGACGGGGGAAGGCGCCAAGGGGAAAGGTTATGCCGCGGTGGGCCTGTCGAAGGGCTGAACGCGACCGCAGCGGCGTCGGCGACCAGCCAGGTCGGATGTGACTGCGAAGCCAGCGGGGAGGGGAAATACGCAGGGGCCGCGCTACAGGTCCAGGATGCCTGTGGCGTGCCCGGCCCCTTTGGCAAACGGAAGACCGGCAGCAGTTACTCGAGGTTAGGGGCGACCTCTTTCCCCAGCAATCTCATGGACTGAAGAACCTGGTCGGGTGGCACGCGGCCGCCGGCGTTGACGTCGGCAACCACCATAGATATGCCCAGTTCTTTCTTGAGATGCCGGAACCGGTCAATAACCTGGTCCGGCGTGCCGAAGACCACACGGGACTCCAGCACTTCCTCGTAATCAAGCTGGGCAAGGGCTTCGGCTCTTCGCCGCATGCCTTCAGGGTCGGTCACTCCCTCGTCGCCCAGTCGCGAAATCATCAGGTTGGACTGGCGCTGGTAGAAGGACAGCATGCTGTCCCTGGGCTCAGAGCGGGCCATCTCCGGATCGGATGCGGTGTACACGGGCACGCGGATGCCCACGTCCGGTTCGCCGGCGATGCCCGCCTCCCGCCAGGCCTCCGAGAAGTGGTCAATCCTCGCTCTCAGGTCCGAGAAGGTGCCAAAGCCGACGTTGACAAAGATGGGAATGCCCATGCTGCCAGCGCGGGCAAAGCTCTCCAGGCTGGCGCAGGCCATGCGGATGGGAGGGTGTGGCTGCTGGACCGGCTTGGGCATCAGGCGAACGTTGTGGAAGTTGTAGAACTCCCCTTCATAGCTGAACTCGTCGGTGGTCCAGGCCTTCAGGATAACCTCCAGGGACTCCCAGAAGCGGCCCCTGCTTTCCGAGTAGGGAATGTTGTAGCCGCTGTAGGATATGGTGAGGCCGCTGCGGCCGATGCCGAAGTTGAACCTGCCCTGGCTGATCTGGTCCACGGTGGCTGCTTCTTCCGCGATGCGGATGGGGTGGTTCAGGGGAAGCACCTGCACCGCGATGCCGACTCGTACCCGTTCGGTGCGGTTGGCGATGGCGGCGGCCACCACAATGGGGGAAGACAGCACTGACCGCTGGGGCTGAAAGTGGCGTTCGGCCAGCCAGATGCTGTGAAACCCCGATTCCTCCGCCACGTCCACCTGCTCAAAACTGTCGCGGAAGGCGGCGGGCTGGTCGTTGACGTCGCGTATGTCGAATTCAATAGCGGCGGTTAATTCCAAGACCATCTCCTTCGGTCAACGACGGCGGCCCTGCGGGCGCCGCACGAAAACGTTCTGCATACCGGTTTGGCAACGCATCGTCGGATTCTGACTCAGACGCGTCAGATTTCTGCTGAAG
>JAPPJA010000450.1 GCA_028874675.1 Chloroflexota bacterium | reverse complement strand
TACCCAACCCACGACTTGCACAGGTTCGAGGTTCCCGCCTGCGCGGGAACGACGGATTTTCCAGCCTGGAAGCACACCAACTCTGAACAGTTACCCGGCGAGGCACAGGGGACAAGCGAGCGTGTGAGTCGGGCCGCCACAGATCCGTTGCTGCGAGTCCGGTGGCCCGGGCCAAGGCGCAGCTCCCCAGGACCCGGGTATGGGGGGATTACCCGGCCCGGGGTACGGTGAAGGTGAAGGCGCAGCCCTCGCCCTCGCGGCTTTCGACGCTGATCCGGCCGCCGTGGGCTTCCACCAGCTGCTTGACTATGGCCAGGCCCAGACCGGTGCCGCTGTCCCGGCGGGAGCGGTCCACCTTGTAGAAGCGCTCAAAGAGATGGGGCAGGTGCTGGGGCGGCACGCCGATACCCGTGTCCCGTAGCTGCACCTGCACGTGGCCGTCTTCAGCCCGGGCCCGGATGCTGATGCTGCCGTTGGCCGGGGTGAACTTCAGGGAGTTCTCCACCAGGTTTACAAAGATCTGGGTGAGCTTCTCGCCGTCGGCCATTACCAGGGGAAGGCTTTCGTCCAGGTCGGCCACAATGTTGACCTGCCGGGCCTCCGCCTGCTGGCTGAACTGTTTGCTGACGGCGCGCACCACCGGCGCCAGGGAAAGGGGTTCCGCCTCGATGGTGAACTGCCCGCTCTCCATGCGGGAAAGCTCCAGCAGGTCATCCACCAGGGCGTTGATGCGGTCCACGTCGCCCCGCATCCGGGCCAAAAAGTCCAGGGCCACCCGCCGGTCGGCGACCGCCCCCGACTCCAGGGTTTCCACCATGGCCTTGATGGAGGCCATGGGGTTGCGCAGCTCGTGGGAGACGTTGCTGACGAACTCCTTCTGGCTGGTTTCCACCTGGCGCATTCGGGTCAGGTCGTGGAGGGTCAGCAGCACGCCGCCGTTGTTCTCCAGGGGCGTGGCGATGGCGCTCAGGTAGCGAAGGGGCAGAATCAGCGAAACCTCGGCCTGCTGGCGTGACTTCTCCTCCTGGCAGGCGGCAATCACCTGGTGCAGCTCGTTGTCCCGCACCAGTTCCATCAGCCCCTGGCCTTCCACGGCCTGGGTCCGGATGTTCAGCAGGTCGCGGGCGGCGGGGTTGAGCAGGTTGACCCGTCCGGCGGGGTCGGTCACCACCACGCCGTCGGCCATGGTGTCCAGGACGGCGGAGAGGGTGTCGCGCTCCGACGAGAGGTCGTTGATTGCGGACCCGACGGTATCGGCCATCCGGTTGAATGCCTCGGTAAAGGGGCGAGTATCCTGGTGGGACTCGGCCGGAAGCCGGCGCTCGAAGTGTCCCTGGGCCAGCCTTTCCGAAGCGTCAGCGATTGCGTGAAGGGAACCGTATGGTCGGCGGGCGCGGCGGGCCACCAGCCAGATGGCTGCCAGGGCCAGCAGTCCGGCGGCCAGTCCCCAGGCCGCAAACCAGATGGAGGGTCCCCCTATTCCAAGGCCCGGCTCATAGATGGGTGTTTTCAGCCTCAGCACGCCGACCACGTCGCCTTGGCTGGCAATGGGAGCTGCGGTGTAGAGAAACTCGGAGTAGTCCGCGTGGAAGGTCAGTCTCCGGGAAGTTGCCACGTCGCCGAGGCGGGCCTGGAGTAGGTCGTAGTCGGAGCTGAAATCGTAACTGGAGTCGCCTGCCCCTTCCAGGGAATGTTCCCGGTTGCTGTTGGCCACCCCCTCTCCGGAAAGGGTAATAATGACGACCTCGCTGCCCAGCCACTTGTGGAGGGTCTTGCCGAGTTCATGCAGGGCTTCCAGGTCGGGCGGGCGGGTCCGGTCGGCGAGCAGGGGCGCTGCCAGGCTGGCGGCGAGGCGGGTTTCCTGCTCTTTCTGAACCGTCAGGTCGGCGACATCCTGGTCGGGAGGGGCCTCTCTCAGCAGGAAGATCAGGGCGGCCAGCGAGGCGACGATAAAGGCCGCATAGGCGGCCGAGATGCGCCAGGCAAAGGAACGGTCGAGGTTCATCCGTCCAACCGGTAGCCCACGCCCCGAATGGTCACGATGCTCTGGGCGGTGGAGGGGTCCGCCTGGAGTTTTTCCCGCAACCAGCTGATGTAAACGTCCACGGTCCTGGTCTGGCCGATGTAGTCGTAGCCCCAGACCTTTTCCAGGATCTGGTCGCGGGTAAGGGCCCGGCCCTTGTTGGCGATCATCAGGGCCAGCAGGTCGAATTCCTTGGGTTTCAGGTAGAGGGGCTCGCCGGCCAGGCGGGCCTCGTGGCTGTTGAGGTCCATTTCCAGGTTGCCGACGCGGTAGTTCCGTTCCTCGCCAAGACCGCGGCTGTCCTGCAGGTAGCGGGTGCGGCGCAGCGTGTTGCGGACCCGGGCCACCAGTTCGCGGATGCTGAAGGGCTTGGTGATGTAGTCGTCGGCGCCCAGTTCCAGGCCCACCACCCGGTCAACCTCCTCGCCCCTGGCGGTGAGCATAAGGATGGGGACCTCAGACTCGCGCCGGAGAATGCGGCAGATTTCGAAGCCGTCCAGGGTGGGAAGCATGATGTCGAGGAGGACCAGGGAAGGCTCTACCCTGCGGGCCAGTTCGAGGCCCTCGCCGCCATCGGTGGCGGTATGGACCCGGTAGCCCTCCCGCTCCAGGTTGTAGCGCAGGGCTTCGAGGAGGTTTTCCTCGTCTTCGATGACGAGCACCGAACGTTCGGCCACTTGACCTTCTGCCGTGGACTGCGGGGCCACGGACTTGCTGCGGTTTAACGGACGCCGGCAGCCGGGGAACCGTTGGGGATCTCTTCGCCGAACATTATACGGGAATCGCGCCGGGTCTTGCAGGTTGCCGGCTCAGTCGGAAGCGTTCCGGTCCAGGTGGTATCGCACAGGCCGAACTGTCGAAATGTGGTCAGGGGGGTTCAAACCTTTCCCAGCCTCCATGAACCGCCTGAATCGCAACGCCGCCGCTTCAGTCTGCCGCCAGGGCCAGTTCGGGGCCGGCGAAGGCCATGACCGAATCCCGCAAATCGTCCAGGGAGTAACGGCTCACCTCCCGTAGGCCGGCCCAGGAGATGACCAGGGTCTCGTCATATTCAACGCTCACGGACCAGGGGCTGCCCGGTTCCTGGAAGCCCGGGGCGGCGTACGCCCGCGCTCCCCCGGAGAAGTACCGGTTTTCGGGGGCGTTTTCCCAGAGCCAGGCGTGAGAGAAAACGCCTGTTTCGCCATCGTCCCACTGAATTACCAGGGCTTCCGCCTCGCGGATAACCCTTGCCGTGGATGGGGCCTCAAACTGGTACATATTGCCTCCCGGGCTGCCGTGAACCTTTTCCCTGCCCAGAAGAATAGCGGCGGGGTATTAACCCCGAATTTCAAGAAAGTTAAATGTTAATTTCTGAAATGTTAACGGGCGGTTAAGGCCACCGGGTAGAGGTTGGGTGCGGTCTCGATCCGCCGGCAAGCCGTCCCCGTATGAAATGCCGCCGGGGGAAGCAGCTGTTCAGGGTTGATGAGATATCCCGGCCAACCAGCCCCGTCATACCGGCGAATGCCGGTATCCAGGAGTCCTTGCTGCACTTGACCTTCAGGCAACGTCAGTCTTGCTGGATTCCGGCCTGCTCTGGAATAACACCTTTCAGGCCACTGTGACCATTCAACTATGAACAGTTGCGAGGGGAAGGGTTGTGTTGACGGTGGGTTTGGGCGTTGATAAACTGGGACTCCCCCGGGCGGTTAGCTCAGTTGGTTAGAGCACTTGCTCGACACGCAAGAGGCCAGTGGTTCGAGTCCACTACCGCCCACCAGACTTGACCGTAGACAGTACCGGGGAGTGCAAGGCCATCTCCTCGGTATCCACTCCCCCTATCGGGCTATCTTCAGGCATAGGGATTGTATAGCGCACCACGGCGCCGCCGGGTTCCACCACGATCTCCCTGACGAAGGACTCGATGAAGGCCCGCCGCTCGGTGAGCTCGCTCTCCCGAAGGAACCCGCTCAGGTCCTCGCAGTAGGCGGTGATGGTCTCCACGTCGTCCAGCACGACCCGCCGCTGGGACAGCATGACCCGCGCGTCCTCCGCCGTTTTCTCCAGCCTCTGCTGCCGTTCCCGGTGTTCCCGGATGCGGGGCATGAAGTCGTCCACGTCCAG
>JAPPJA010000270.1 GCA_028874675.1 Chloroflexota bacterium | reverse complement strand
GTCCAAGACTACCCACAGACTTCGGGAGTCCACATGGCGCCCCCATTCATTGCCCGCCTGTTTCAGGAAATACCCGGGGTCCAGTACCTGAAACTGGAAGACCCTCCCACACCCACAAAGATAACGGCAATACGCGCCCTTGCCGGCGACGACCTGGCCATCTTCGGGGGACTGGGTGGAATGTACCTGCTGGACGAACTGACCCGGGGCTCAGCCGGGGCAATGACCGGCTTTGCTTATCCGGAAGTGCTGGTCGCGATCTGCCGACACATGGCCGAGGGGGACCGAAAGCAAGCAGAGGAAGTCTTCTACAGCCATCTGCCTTTGCTGCTCTTCGAGTTTCAGGAGGGCATAGGCGTGGGGATTCGCAAGTATGCCCTGCAGCAGCGGGGACTGATTTCAAGTGGGAGAGTGCGCCACCCCGGCCCGCAGATTACCGATGAGACCCGCAATGAGTTTCACCAGCTGGCCAGCAGCGTAGGCTTGTAGTAACCCCGGAAACCGCGAGCACGGAACAGGCTTCAAGCAACGCTTGTTCCGTGCGAGAACCATTGTTTCATCGTTGCGGCAACTGGGGGGCCATATTGACCTGGAGTCTAATCCCCCGCCTTGAGGGATTTCCCTCCAATAACCCCTTTCTCCCAATGCCCCAGGCCCGGCCAGCAATTCGCGCAAGAGATTTGCCGACGGGGCCATCCCGGGCTTGCCGGCCGCCGGTGAATTCCCACTATGGGCCCTACATCTGGATTTTCTTGTCTCCCGACAGGTAGGCCCCAGGCTCCCGCTGGAAGGCGCGGTTGCAGCCCGGACCGCAGAAATAGTAAGTGGTCCCCTGGTATTCGAATGTGCCACCCGGCGGCTTTCCCGTATCGACCTGCATATCACACACAGGATCGGTCTCTTTCCTGCCACCCCGGCTAAACAGGGGTATCCGCATGGCGACCTCCTGAATTTCTCCCTGGCTCTCGGACTCCGTTAGATTGTCACGGCAGCAATACAGCGTCAACTGGGCTCAGCCTGGCAGGTACCTGCTGTCCCGACTCCAGGCGCACCTGGATCACCACCTCGTAGCTGATGACTCCCCTTTCCGTCCGCGGGTCTTCAGCCAGGTAGGTGACGGCGCCGGCCAGTTCCTGCCCAGGCAAGGACTCAAGCGTAACCCGCGCCTGAGAACCCACGCTCACATGCTTTATATCGCTGGCATCCACAAATCCGTTGATTGTGACCTCACTGGGGTCAAGCAATTCCAGGACTTGAGAGTTCTTGCTGACCTGGTCTTCCTCTTCAACATTTACCAGGAAAGCGATCCCGTCGCCAGGAGCCACCAGGCTGTATTCCGCCATTTCCTCCTCGATATCCCCAATCCTTTCCAGGAACCTTGCGATAGAAGCTTCCATGGAGGCGATTTGTGCCCGCTGGACCGCATCCGGCCCTTCAAACAGTTCGTCCATCTGTACCAGGCGACTGTCGATCTGCCGTTCGGTCAGTTCAACGGAATCCCGGTTCGGCCCTTCTTCGATAAGTTCTTCCAATTCACGCTCGGCCAGGTCCAGGCGTCGCTGGGCCAGGGTAATGTTCACTTCAAGGCGAGGCACGACGAGTTCGTCCGGGCCCTCCTGCGCCTCGGTCAGCCGCTTTCTGGCCTGTTCGAGGTTTACCTCGGCCAGGTTTACCCGGGATTGAAGCTGGTTCAATACCAGGATGTCGGGGCCCTCTTCAAGTTCCGCCAGGGCATCCCTTGCCCTTTCGAGGTTGAGGGTAGCGACCGTTACGTTGGACTCCAACTCCTGTAGCAGGACCGGGTCCGGCCCTTCCTCCAGTTCTGCCAGGTCATCCTCGGCCTGGGACAGGTTCAGTTCGGCCACCGACACATTGGAGCGAAGCTCCTGGATCCGGAGGACATCCGGTCCCTCCTGCAATTCAGAGAGGTCCTCTTCTGCCTTGCTCAGGTTGGCTTCCGCCAGGTCCACCGCGGCTTGCAGACTGTTCAACTTGGCGATGTCCACGGGGTTGCCATCAACTTCCGTATCTCGAATAGGCTCCCGCAGGAACTGGGTAAGGGGAGCCTTGGCGGCATCCAAAGCCTCGTCAGCGGCGCCCACCATGGTCCGGGCCCGAATAACCCGCCGCTCGTGCTCGTCCAGAAAGTCCTGCAGCGCATCCCGGTTCAGGTCCAGGGCCAGTTCCGCCTCGGTTACCTGGTCGCTGGAGCGGACTATCCCCTGCTGTATGTCCTCTTTGTAGTCTTCCAGCCGGTCCACCGCCTGGTCGAGGGCCAGTTCTGCCCGAGTTACCTGGTCGCCGGCGCGAATTGCCTCGTCACTAAGGTCTTTCCTGTAGTCCTCCAGGCGCTCCCTGGCCAGGTCCAGGGCCAGCTCGGCGTCGGCCCTGGCCTGTTCCGCCGCAGCCACAACCTGTTCATGATCTGCATTCAGGTCGCGGTTGACATCGGAAAGGGCGTCGGTGGCGGTATCAAGAGCAATCCGGGCCTGGTCCCGCTCGGACCTGGCGGCGGTCAGCCGGTCGCTGTAGCCCTGGTCTATATCATCCAGCAAATCTCGCGCCTGCGTGTTGGCCAGCTCCAGGCGGGCAACGCTCTCTTCCCTTTGTGCCACCAGCAGCGGCTCGCCGGAATAGTCCAGGTTAATGAGTTTTATGTTGTTTCTCGCCTCGGCAATCTGGAACCGCAGCCTGGCAATTTCCTCCTCCAGGACGGGAAAGTGGTCGGAGTTGAGGCGGGCCAGGACCTGGCCCTCGGTGACGGTCTCCCCGGGGCTTA
The DNA here is from genome assembly GCA_028874675.1 of Chloroflexota bacterium. Taxonomy (GTDB): domain Bacteria; phylum Chloroflexota; class Dehalococcoidia; order Lucifugimonadales; family UBA3495; genus Bin22. The sequence continues at coordinate 1,369 of JAPPJA010000270.1, read as the reverse complement.
CCAGCACCTCATCAACCTCTCCGGCCCGCTCAAAGGTCAGTATCGTCCTCAAGGGAAAGTTCAGCCGACCTTCCACGGGGATCATGGCGGGAGTTGCGGAAGCCGGGCTTTCCGACGATTGACCAGGCACGGAACCGCCAATCGCCTCTGCGGGGGAATCGTTGCCTTCGCCGCCGCAAGCCAGTATGCCGACAATCAGCAGAAGAACGCCTGGCAGAATGAGCGCCCGTTTCACAAGTGTGCGAATGAAGGGTGACCGCCTGGTACCTTGGAACACAATGACTTACCTCGAAAAAAGCTCCGGATCATCTGGCTACTTAAAGGTGACGAGACATCAGGCAGAACTGCCCAGCCCGCCGGCTGGTTGTCGTCCCCTTCTCAGGACAGACCTGATTCTCGACGGAATACCCGGGATGGAACTATGCATCAGGGTATATGCAATGGGAACAACGATCAGGGTCAGGAAAGTGGAACTTATCAAGCCTCCGATTACTACCGTGGCCAGTTCCGCGCCTATAATGCCACTGCTGTCTTCACCGGTCAGGGCCAGGGGCAGCAGGGCGAAGGTGGTTGTAAACGCCGTCATCAAAATGGGTCGAATGCGCACCCTGCCGCCTAAAATCAGAGCCTCATAGACACTTAAACCTCTTTCGCGGAGCTGTTCCACGAAAGTTATGAGGACGATGGCGTTGGTTACGACAATTCCGATCAGCAGCAGAAAACCCATCATGGCAGACAGGCTGAGAGTCCGGCCGGTAAGCGCAAGGGCAATCATGGCCCCAACCACGGCGAAGGGCAGGCTGAAGACAATTATGAATGGATTTCTCAGGGAACCCAGGCTGGCTACCATCACCAGGTACACCATAATTATGCCGGCCGCCATCGCCAGGAAGACATCCTGAAATCCTTCATTGACCTGTTCAAAGATACCCCCGGACCTGACTTCAATGCCCGGCGGCAGGACCAGGCTATCAATGGCCCTCTGCACCTCCGCGCCTACCGCCTGGGTATCGACGCCGGTTATGGAACCGGTAATGGTGGCGGAACGCTGACCGTCATACCTGGTGACCGCCACCGGCCCCCGCTCAATTCCAATTTCGCTGATGGACCCCAGTTTTACCAGACCCAGGGGCCCCTCGATATCGAGCTCCCGGATCTTCTCGACGTCGTCCATATCCTCCGGCTGGCCCCTGACAACCACGTCCAGGGTAATCTCGTCCACATCGATTTCGGTCACCGCCCGGCCCACGGAGTACTGGCCTATCTGCAGGGCCACGGAACGGGTATCCAGCCCGTACTGCGCCGCCTTCCCATCGTCTATTCTGATGGTAACTTCTTCGCGGGCCTCAGATACACTGCTCTTCAGGTT
>JAPPJA010000543.1 GCA_028874675.1 Chloroflexota bacterium | reverse complement strand
AAATATGATCAAAACCCTTGACATTCAAGACAGTTGCTGAGCTTGCCGAAGGGCCTGAAGTCCTCATCCGCAGCCCGCTTTTGGGTTGTGAAGGTGGCTCAAGGGATAGATTTTAGATGCTTCGGCTTCGCTCAGCATGACAATCAATTAAAGCACGATTGCCCTGTCAAGTGCGACAGGTTGGCGGATTCTATTAAGGTAAAATTTAAGCGGTGACGACGATGCATAAGTATGGCATCGCTATTAGCTGGTGCGCAGAAGATGGCGTGTTTATCGCTGAGGCCCCGGGGTTGCCCGGCTGCATGGCCCACGGCGACACCCAGCAGGAGGCCTTAGTTGAAATCGACCAGGCCATTGACCTGTGGATTGAAACTGCACTGGAATTTAGGGACCCCGTCCCGGAACCAATGGGCTACGTTCCGGCAGTAGATTAGGGTTCCTCTACTTACCCATACCTACCTACCCATACCTGCCCGCCCCTGCGCTACTCCCCGGGCCGCGCTGCCCCGCCCAGTTCCCGAATCCTCCCGTTAAAAGTCCCCGTGGCCAGGGCGAACAGGACCACCGCCGCGCCGCCAATGGCCACGGCGAAGGGGGCGCCAATCCACGATACGCTGGCCAGGGCGCCGGCCTGCAGGCCACCCAGGGGCATTATGCTCCAGGTCATTGAATAGAAACCCATAACCCGGCCGCGCACGTTGTCGGGCACCAGCATCTGCAGTGAACTCTGGATTGAAATCATGTAGATGGAGTTGCTGCAGCCGACCAGCGCCATCAGGGCCAGCGCCAGGGAGTACCAGCCCAGGAAGTGAGAGGTTATCCCGAAGGCGATTACTCCCAGGCCGAAGACAATTGCCCCGCCCACGATGGCCAGCCCCCGTCGCTGAAATCCGCCCCTCGCTCCCAGCCAGATTGTCGTAACCAGGGAGCCCACGCCGCCCACTCCCAGCAGGAAGCCTTGCCCCCGGGCGCCCACCTCCAGCACATCCACGGCGAACACGGGCATCAGCAGCACGTAGGACAGTCCAAAGAAGCTGTTAAAGAAGGTCATACCTATCAGAAAGGCGAAGATGCCGTTCTTTCCGATGAAGGTCATTCCTTCCCACATGGCCCTGGCCGGGTTGGACGGCGCGCCCTGGGGTATGGGCGGGACGCGCAGGAAAACCATCACCACGGCCATGACGAAGAACCCCAGGCCGGACACAAACAGGGCCGTACCCGTGTTGACCAGGTCGATGATAAACCCGGCAATTGCCGGACCTACGATGCGGGTGCCCTGCCAGATGCTGGAGTTCAGGGCCACCGCGCTGGTCATCGCGGAGCGGTCTATCAGGTGTGGGAAGAAGGCCTGGCGGGCCGGATTGTCGAAGGCTTCCACCGCCCCAACCAGGAAGGCGATAACGAGGATGTGCCAGACCTCGATGGCGTTGAACAGCGTCAACACTCCCATGACTAGGATCAGCACGCCCGTCACACCCTGGGTGTACAGGACCAGCAGGCGCTTGTTCATCCGGTCGGCGAATACGCCGCCCACCAGGTTGAAGAAAATACCGGGGACGGCGTTGGCGGCCAGGGCGTAACCCAGGTAGAGGGGCGAACCGGTCAGTTCGTACACCAGCCAGCTCTGGGCCAGCCGGAACATCTGGAAGCCGGTAACGGCACACAGGAGGCCGGACCAGTAGGCGCGGAAAGCGGGGTAGCGAAAGGCCGGCGGCACCCGTCCGCCGGCACGTTGGGGGCCCCGATTAACTGTAGGTGTCTGCTGCAAGCCTTGCCGTCTTACTGATTCCCCAAGAAGGGACACGAAGCAACACGAGGGGAAGGACCTCTAGCCTTCGTTACTCTCCATGTGCCTTCGTGGACTGGATGGAATGAATTACTTGTGGAAGCGGGGCAGGATTTGCTCGCCCATGATGTCCAGCTGTTCCACCGATTCCTCGCCGGCGCAAAGGGGACGCACCACGAACTTGGAGGCCCCGGCATCCACGTAGCGCTGGATGACTTCGCTTACCTCGTCGGCGTCTCCCAGCGCACTGTACTCGGTAAAGTTGACATCGGGCCGGTGGCGGGTGACAAACTGGTGGGTCTGGGCAATGGCCCTGTCCCGGTCGGGGCAGATGTAGTAGCCCAGCAGCATGCCGATGTGGTCTTCCTCGATTTCTCGTTCGTACTTGTCGGCCGTTTCGAAAACTATGTCGCGGCCGTGGCTGATTTCCCCGGTGGTGGCGCCGGATACCAGCCAGCCGTCGCCTACCCGACCCACGCGGCGGGCGGCGGCGGGGCTGCGGCCGCCAATCCAGACGGGCGGAGAGGGCTTGAAGCAGGTCTTGGGGGTGATGCTGACGTTGTGGCAGGTGAAGAACTGTCCCTCGTGGGTGACATTGTCCTCCTCCCACAGGCGGCGCATGAGAGTGATTGCCTCGTCGGTGCGCTTGCTGCGGTCTTCATTGGGCACGCCGCAGGCCTCATACTCCTCGATTTCCTCGCCGCCCAGGCCCACGGCGGGGAAGCAGCGGCCCTGGGACAGGAAATCCAGGGTGGCGATCTGCTTGGCCAGGACCACGGGGTTGCGCAGGGGCAGAGCCAAAACGCTGGTGCCGAACTTCATCCGGTCGGACCAGGCGGCCACCATGGAGAGCGCCACCATGGGTTCCAGGCTGAAGCGGTCGCTGACGATGCGGTCGCTAAGCCAGATGGAGTCGTAACCGTACTTGTCGCCCAGTTCCACCAGGCGGCGCAGGAAGTCGGGGTCGTCTCCCCCCTGTCCATAGGCGCCCGGCACGTATCCGATGGCAACGCTCATACTGCCTCCCAAGGTGGGCCGAATTGGGCTAATTCTAGCACAGGTACGAAAGGACAAGGGCGCTGCCCGGACTCTCCCAGGAAGACTCTATCGGGAACAGGCATTCTGAAGAATGCCATTCCAAGCCTTTGAGCAAGCCCAGGGCGGCATGAGCCTTTGCCCCAGTTCCTACTGGAATTTGAGCGTAAATTGTAATGCGATTGCCCTGCGGACAGCCGGACGGGCCGGCGTCAGGGTGCTATTTCCAGGACGCGCCGGGGCGTCTTCAAGATTTCCTGAAATTTCCCTCTTATCCTCAGGGTGTAACCGCGCCTGCGGCTGGCCAGGACATTCCGGCCCCGGCGGCCTGGGCGGGCGCCGGATAACCGTGAGAACATCTAGGGAAAGCAGGCCCCATGGTCCGCATCCGGAAAGTACTTGATTCCCGCTGCTTCATTTGGGCGCTGCTGTCCATTCCCTCAATTCCGTTATTGGTTGGCCTGCTGGCAGGTTATGCCAACGGGGAACTGGTGGAAACGGCGGAGGAGATACGCGGGTTCGCGGGGCAAATGGCCGCCATTCTGATGGTGGTGGCGCTGCTGCTAAGTCCGTTGCTGCAACTGCGGAGGCTGTCCTTCCTGCGCTGGTTGATGCAGCGGCGGCGTTACCTGGGAGTGGCGGCCTTTTCCTACGCCGCCGTCCACGTCGCCCTGTACCTGCTGGCCCTGGAATCCCTGGGAGAGGGGATTGCCGACCTGGGGGCTCCGGAAATAGCGCTGGGATGGCTGGCCTTCTTTATATTTGTCCCCCTGGCCGTTACCTCCAACCAGGTGTCCGCTCGACTCCTGGGGCGGTGGTGGAAGCAGGTGCAGCGGTTGACCTACCTGGCGGCAGTGGTGGTGCTGGCGCACTGGATACTGGTGGAACACGGTCCGGCTCCCGCGGTTATTTTCTTTGGCCCCCTGGCCGTGCTGGAACTGCTGCGGGTGTGGCGCGCCAGGAAAGGGGGAAGGCAAACGGGCCAGCCCGCAGGCGCGGGGGCCGGGTAGCGGTGAGGCCAGGGCCGGGAGCCGGAGGGATTTTCCCGTTCAGCGGCAAGCAGGTGGGAAGCGGCGTGGTACCGGCTGGCAGCCTCAGCCGCCCAGGAACCTGGCGCCGAAGCCCAGGGCCAGCCGCTCATCCCCTTCCCAGTCGAGGTCGCCGGAAACAATAGCCTCATCGGGGGTTATGCGGCCGTACATGACCATGACGTAGGTCTCGCCGTCGCAGATGAACTCCACGTCGGCTTCCTCGTCGCCGGAGGACCGCCGCAGGGTTACTTCTTCGTTGGCGATGACGAGTTCGAAGCTGGCCTCCACCGGCTCTCCTATGTTGATAC
>JAPPJA010000251.1 GCA_028874675.1 Chloroflexota bacterium | reverse complement strand
CCAGGACTGTGGGTGACTCGCTGTCGTTGGGGGCGGCGAGGGCTGAACTATCGGCGGAGGCGTCGATGACGGTTAGTCCGATTGCGGGGAAAAGGCTCTCGACCTGAACGGCGGCACGGGAGGCCGCAGGCTCGTCGGGGCAAAGGACGAGGCCGCTGCTTCCGGGGCTACGGAGGAGGAACTCCGCCATGGGAACAGACCAGGAAAGAAATTCGTCCGAGGAGCGGCAGGCTTCCAGGACCACATTGCCGCCGGCCAGAAAGGCTGCCAGCGTCTCTTCCTGGTAAGACTGGAGGCGCTCAACATCGAGATCGGCAAGGGCGCGGATGAGGGCCGGGCTCAGGTCCCGGAAAATGGGGCTGTCGGGATAGCGAGGAGGGGCAGCGGGCCTGGTGGCCCGGGCTACATAGTCCCGGTCCCGCAGCGCCGACGCATCGACGAGGAGGCGAAGCAGTTCCGCCATGAAGGGATCTTCGTCGGCAGGCTGGGCGACGGGTTCGGCGGATGAAATAGTCCCGGGGGATTCCGCCGGTCCCTCGGCGGGAGTATCGCCTGCCGGCGCGGGAGACGAGCCAACTTCCGAAGCGGACCCATCGAGGGAAGCGGGCTGGACCTCCCCAACTGCCTCAATTTCTACCTCAATTTCCGACTCTAGGCACTCGCGCTTGAGCATGTCCAATTCCAGGGTGCTGGGGCAGGACATGGCGGCTAGCAGCTGCTGGACCGAGGACAGGACCTGGTAGGCAGTTTCCCCGGTGAAATGGTGGCGGTTGGCCCAATTTTCGTGGGCCAGGGCGACCTCGCGGACGAGGCCGGGTTCGATGCCGCGCAGGGCACGGTCGAAGACATTCCACCAGGAGGCCTGGACCACGGCCAGAAGGTCCTGGGTTTTCATGTTGTGGAAGGGCTTTTGGGCGTCCCGATTCTGATTGAGGATCTGGTTCAGAACGTTAACGACCTGGTCGTCGTGGTGGCTGGAAAACTCGCGGGGGACGAAATTGTCCAGTTCCAGTTTCAGGAGATAAAGGGCCCTGGCCACCCTGGCGTTGTTGGAAATCACGTTGCGCCTCAATTGGATTCTATGATGCAAGGCAGATTATACCTGATTCCTGCCGGGTTGTTGACGTAATGGGAATGTTGAACGGCCACACGGGTTCGAGGGCATGAAATTCTGAAGGCCAGGGCCAGATCCAGGGCTTGCCTTGCTGAGACACCGTGGGGCTTCCCTGGAAGCGGGAAGGTGTAGTCAGACCATTACCCTGAAGCCGTAGCCGGTGTTATTCAGTTCCCCTTCGGCAAAGCGGGACATGCGGAGGGGAGTTATGTCAATGGAGGTGGCCTGGCCGTCAAGAATCAGCTCGGCCATCAGGGTTCCAACCATGGGTGAAAGCTTGAAGCCGTGACCGCTGAAGCCGGTGCAGACGTAGAGGCCATCTATCCCATCCACCGCGTCCATGATGGGGTGGGAGTCGGGGGTGGAAGTGTAGAGGCCAGCGTAGCCACCGCTAAACTGGGCATCCTCCATAGCGGGGATACGGCGGGCGATACGGGTCCAGATTTCCTGGATGAATCCGGGGCTGGCCCGCTGGGCGAAAACTTCCGGGTCCTCAATTACGTCTTCCATGTTGCCGTTGCCCACGAGAGTGAGGTCGGAGCCCTCGGGCCGGAAATATACCTGGTTAAGCAGGTCGCCGCCGCCAGGATGGTAATCGGGGCCGGCGGGCCCCCGGCGCAGGTGCACAACCTCGTGGCGAGTGGCCTCCAGGGGCAGGTCGATGCCGTGCTGGAGCAGGAACCGGCGGCTCCAGGGTCCGGTGGCGATTACCGCCCTTTCGGTGGCGATTCGGCCTTTGGGGCCGGTGACAGCGGTGACCCTGCCGCTGGAGATTTCTATCGATGTGGCGGGGCTGCCCAGAGCGATGCGCGCGCCCATATCGCGGGCCCGGTGGGCGAAGGACATGCAGGTGGCGGAGGCGTCGGCGTAGCCGCAGAGGGGTTCGTAAGCGATTATCCCGCAGTCATCCAGGTTCCAGCTCGGGGCCAATTCGCGGGCTTCATCCGTGGTAACCAACCTGGTTTCGATGCCCACGGACTGCTGCATGGCCACGTTGGCGCAGAATAGATCGGCTTCCGCCTCACTGCCCATTATCAGGTGTCCGGTCCGGGTAAAGCCGCACTCGCCTCCCACCGCTTCCGCAAAGTTCTGAAAGACTTTGAAGCTCTCCCAGGCCATGCGGGCGTGGACTTCGGTGGAGTAGTGCATTCGGATGGCTGAGGAGGAACGGCCGGTGGAGCCGGAACCCAGGGAGTCCCGCTCCAGCAGGACTGCATCGGTCATGCCGCGAAGGGCGAGGCTGTGGAGGATGCTGCAGCCCATTACGCCGCCGCCGACAATTACCGTTTCGGCTGTGGCCGGTAACATGGTCATGTCTTTGTCCTAGCGCCGGTTATTGGCCCGGCGGACCTTGAAGCCGCCGGCGCTCTTCTGCTTGCGCACCCATTTCAGGTAGCTGTTGACCTGGGGGTTGGCGCGCAGCAGGGCTATGGAGTTCAACTCTTCGGCCAGGGTGGTCTCGGTAAAGAGGGCGTGAAGCTGGCGGTGGCAGGTGGGGCAGAGGTTGGCGGTGGGACCAAACTTTCCGCCCCTGGACTTGGGAACCAGGTGGTGTACCGTGTAGAGGTCAACCTCCCGCTGGCAGAGTTCGCAGTCCACCGCCGCCAGCCTGGCGGGCAGGGGTTGGGACCTGGTCTTTGCAGAGGTCTTCCGAGCCAAATCAGGGCTTCCTTGAAAGCAGTTCAGCATTTCTTGCCAGTGACCTGACCCCGGCCTTGAAGAGGGAGAGTTGGGGTCATCACAGCGGCGGGACTAAATTTCACATCCTCGGTTGAAGTCCTGCGCCTGGGCAAGCGCCTAGGAATCCAGGAACCTCCAGCCGGGCAGGTCCACCTGCCATTGGCCGTCTTCCAGCAACATGGGAATAACCAGTCCCGACATCATGCGGCGGCGGGTGACGGTACTTTCATTCTCCGTGACGCCGAAGGGAAGGAAGGCAAAGGCGTGGGTGTCGTCAATAAAGTTGGTGGGGGCCACGCCCAGGTCGGTCAGGTCCTCCAGGGGCCAGAGGCGCAGGACCGTGTCGCGGAAGTCCTTCATCATAGAAGGACGCAGGTTGTGATCGTGGTCGTAGGCGGCCCGGTAAGCGTTCTGCATATCTATATTGTTGCGGGTGGCCCAGACGCCCATGCGCATGCCCCGGGTTTCCTTGGAGAGCATGGACCAGGCGAGGTCCATATCGCCGTCGCGGACGGCTTCGGCAAAGACGCCGGCGCGGTTGCCGATGTCGTCGGGTTCCTGGCTTCGCTTGTTACCGGGGATGCGCATTATGAGTCTCGCTTCGGCTGCACGCTGGGGTGAGCCATATTATGTCGCCCTGGTGACCAACTTCCCTGAAGTGCTGGATGGAAGCGCTGTATTGCCACTCCTTCGAGGACCGGAAATTATGACTTGCCGAGAGGTTACCGCCTACACGGCAACTACGGTAAATTCCAAGCCCACCGAAACGCCCGTGCTGACCTGCTAATATCCCACGGCGTACCCGTCGCGGCGGGGGTCGGCGGCGCCGTGGAGGGCGCCGTTTTCCGGGTCCACCTGGATCATCACTTCGCTGCCGGTGGCCTGCCAGTCGCCCATGACGTTGAGGACGTGGCCGCGCTGGCGGAGGCCGTCCAGGGTCTCATCGGAGAAGCGGGACTCGACCAGCAGCTCGTCAGGGCAGGAGTGGGGAACGTAGGACTCGGTGGGGTTCTGGGTGTTGCGCCAACGGGGGGCCTCCACGGCCTCGGCCACTGTCATGCCGAAGTCCAGGACATGGCTGATGACCTGCAAGTTGGTCTGCACCTGGGTGTCGGCGCCGGGGGTGCCAAGAACGAGGGAAAGCTGACGTCCGGCGCCATTGCCGGAAGTGTCAGAGTTGCGGAATACCATAACCGGGTTCATGGTGTGGCGGACCCGCTTGCCGGGCTGGAGGCAGTCCACATGGTCTTCTTCCAGGTGCCAGTAGGTCATGCGGTTGTTGAGCAGGATACCCGTGTCGCCGGCGATGAGGCTGGAACCCCAGGCGCTCTGGATACTCTGGAGCTGGCAGATGGCGTTGCCCTGGCCGTCCACC
>JAPPJA010000507.1 GCA_028874675.1 Chloroflexota bacterium | reverse complement strand
GGTCTCGGGCCGGGGCTACGCCAAGTACTACACCTTCACCCTAACCGAGGAATCGACGGTCACCATCACCTTGGAATCGGACGTGGACCCCTTCCTGTACCTGCGGAGGGGCGAAGCCAGAACTGGTGTCGTGCTCCACGAGAATGACGACGTGGACCCCGGGTCGGATACTGACTCCCAGATCAGTGAGTCTCTGGCCATCGGCGCCTACACTATCGAAGCAACCACGTACGCGGCCAACCAAACGGGCTCTTTCACCCTCTCCATATCAGGTCTGTCCGGTGACGATGGCGACGAAACGGCAACTCCGCCTGGAGGGACGGAAACCGGCCAGTGTGACGCCACAGCTATTTCGTCTAACGGACAAACTACCGGAACGTGGTCTGACGATTGCGAGTCGCAGGTAGCCGACCGGGGCTACGCTCGTTATTTCACCTTCACCCTGGACCAGGAATCGACGGTTACCATCACCCTGGAATCGGAGGTGGATACCTTCCTCTACCTGCGGTCAGGCGATGTCAGGAGCGGTGACCCTCTCCACTCCAACGACGACATAGAGAGCGGCGGGGTGAACTTGAACTCGCGCATCAGCGAAACGCTCCAGGTTGGCGCCTACACTATAGAGGCGACAACCTACGCCGCCGACCAGGCCGGAGCATTTACCCTGACCATCAGCGGCCTCGCCGCCAGCGACAACGAGGAGGAGGAAACCGGACCGGACACCTGCGCCGCCACCGCCATCACCGCCGACGGCGCCACCACCGGTACCTGGGCCGCCGACTGCCAGTCCCAGGTAAACGGCCGCGGCTACGCCCGCTACTACACCATCAACCTGGCCCAGGAATCAGCCGTTACTATCACCCTGGAATCGGATGTGGACACTTTCCTGTACCTGCGGGCAGGGGAGACGCGTTCGGGTACGCCACTCCACCTCAATGACGACATAGAGAGTGGGGGAGTGAACCTCAACTCACGGATAAGCGAGACCCTGGGCGCCGGAACCTACACCATCGAGGCCACCACCTATAGTACTGGGGAGACAGGCGGCTTCACGTTGAGTGTCAGTGGCTTGGGAGGGGGTACTTCCGGGTAGTGTGGAATCGAGGAAGCTTCTGACCGTACCCCTGGAGACTTCGTGAGTGAAATTGACTGGATGTCGTGGGCGCCGCATCCCGCAAGGTTTATGTTGGTATGAATAGTGCCAACGCCAGCGGCACCACCGGCATCATCGCTATCATCATCGCCATCGTGGCGGTGGTGGTGGCCATGCCCTTCGTAATGCCCCGCAACTAGGTAAAACCAGGGGCCACGCTCGGGCAGGGCCGCCCAAAACCGAAAGAGCGACAACCAAAACCCCCGGCTCAACAGCCGGGGGTTCTTTGGTTGTAGATTCTTGACTTGCCCAAAGGCATTCTTGACTTGGAGGAGGAAGTGGGGGTTTTGTGCGGACGGCAGAGAGGCGTGGCTTGCAGATCGAGAGTGCGCCTGGTTTCTCGGAGGAAGTAGATCTGGCCAGGCTCGAAAACCTCAAAAGGGCCTTGCGAATAGCTATCGGGGGGCATTATGATTGACATAAGCGACCATGGAACGACAGCTTGCTGAGGGCGTCTTGTTCCCTGATCGCACGAGCAGCCGGATGGGGGCGTTTAGTCTATGGGTGAAGACTCAGGGCTTTAAACCAGGCGATCCGGGTGCGATTTCCCACGCGTCCACCTCGCAGGCACTTTCACCTAACGGTAGATCTTAAGCCTAGTCAATACGCGAAAAGCCACGCAATTGGTCCAAAAGGCCCGATGCGATGGAAGGCCACTGACAATTACGGGCCAGACTTGACCCATTTGTTACGGGTCGGAGTTGGTGTCGCAGGTAGGGACCGCGTGTCGGGGGCGACGCTCCTGGTGGCCTCAGTCTCTATGCGGCACGGGCATTTCGACGGCGCGGCGCAAGAACACCTCCGGGTCGGTCGCCCATTCGGCAAAATCTATGCGCCGGTCATCGGTCAGGTAGTTGATCTTCTCGTCGAGACAGGACCGCAGTTGGGCGTCTTCCATCGCCAGGGTGAATCCGCCCAGCTCAACAGCGTCGTCCAGGGCCGTTACGGCGAACGCTCCGTCTGAAGCGTGGGACGCTACCACGTTGCCCACCTCGCCCCTTGCCAGCGCGTCGATATGGCCCGCTCGCAGCGCTTCGTGAGGCTCGTATTTGCCGGCCCCATCGCTGAGATAGACCACCTGGGGCATGTCTCCAGCCGGCGGGTACAGGTGACGCCGATCCTTCAAACCGGGGGACTCTGTCGCGAAGTCGATAGAGTATTCGACACTGCCGTCGGAAGTTAGCGCACCGCCGTCGGTCTCGATGCGCGTGCCCTCCACCAGCGCCCCGCGGGCATCCAAGAGGCCGGTCAACTCCAACAGGCGACGCTCTCCCGTCGTGCCGGCGAGCGCTCCCACCCGCATTTCGCTGGTCAAATCGGAATGGGAGACTATCCGGCCGGCGTCCTCGGCCCGGACCAGCAGAGACTGTCGGAATTGGACGTGGCCCGATGTGAAGGAGATAACCTCCTCACCCGCCGCGTTGCGGGTCCGAGAGTCGAGAATGGTGATGCCGCCACCCACGATGTCAAAATCCGGGCCCGCGGACTCCAGCCAGATGTCGTCCCAGGAAGCTATGCCGCGCCGGGCGAAAGACAGCCCGGCTCCCTCCATCGCTTCAAGGGCGGTGAGCAAGTCGGCCTCGTAACCCAGATGGCTGTTGAACCCCTCGGATGCCGGGTCGGGGTCGGCGCTGTGGCTCACGGGCTCGAAGAAGGCGTAGAAGCCCACCTGGAGAAGGCGCTCTGGGTCCGTGCACGATTCGGACGGGACATCGCTGACAGTGCAGGCGGCAACAGACACGAGCAACGCACCCAGGATGACGATGGTGTAGGCAACGGGTTGGGTGCGGAGCACCTCCAGCACGGGCATAGTGGCAACCTTCTCGTTGGTCCTTCCTGGAGCAGCGCCGCGAAAGGACGTCCTACCTTACCGGAATGCTGCCTTCCGTAGCCCGGCCCTGCGGTCGGGCGCCCCAATACGCCAATCGTCCATGGGCTTTGGCATCCGCCGGAAATCTGGCCCGCCGCTTTCTTCCGGGGCATAAAGATGGCGTCATTCCCTTCAGCATCATTCCTGAACCGACGGAGTTGATGGGTATTTGGGGTCGCAACGCTCTTGAGCAGGCTGGGTGCATCGCTCTATGCCGCCCTCCCGGGTTCCTCGGCATGATGGCGCCTCATGATCTCCTTGATTGGTCTCGCAGCAGCAAAGACGAGGACAAGACCTGCATCAAAGCGCGTCGATGCAGCGCTCCCTCATGAATCGGTCCCCGTGGGGATATGGGCACTCCCGTCCGTCCGATCCGGACGGCCTTATCATCTCTACGCAGCGAGGGCAGCGGCGTTCCGGAATCAGAACGCCCAGCGGCGCGGCAGAGACCCGGCCTGAATCAGCTCTGCTTACTCGCGGAAAATTGGTTGGTGATCAGTGACACCAGCTCCTTTGCCCTCTCGCCGGTGGCGACCCTGGTGCCTATGCCCTTTCTTGGCACCAGCCAGATATAGTCTCCCCGTTGGGCATAGAATCGGAAATTGCCAATCCGAACGTCCCAGCAGGCTGCCTTCCCGCCCGGGTCAAGACGAGTGGCTTGCCACACGATCTCGCCGGTCTTGGTCCCCTCCAGAAGTGTTGCTATCATGTCGCCGCCTGCCACCCGTCGTGCTCCTTGTTGGATCTGTCGCCAGACCGAGCCTTTCATCGGTCTGAAGAGTTGTTCGCCCGGGGACAATCGCATACAAGTCACGAATGTCCAACCTGGCTGTGATTATAGCATGCCCAGTCCGCCAGGCACTCTGCCGCGAGCACAGAGGTCGGAACTGGGATCCGGGTTGATCGTGGCATTGCTGCGGAGTGCCAAGAGAGGGTGGATGCCGGTGTAACGGCGCCCGCGCTTCAAATCAAGTCGAGAGGTCAAGCCCACGGCAACGGGAGCTCCGGCGCCCCAGGGGGCCGGGGCAATGGACGTCTCTTCTACGGCGGGCCCTTGCCGGCGAGGTCACGGGCGAACCCAAAGCAACGACGCTTCCTTATTCTGACTGTCTGCCATTTTAGAGCGCATGGCCCGCCTCATGGAATCGGAATATGTGCCCCCGTTGCCCGCCCGCCCCGCAT
>JAPPJA010000417.1 GCA_028874675.1 Chloroflexota bacterium | reverse complement strand
GCATGAAGAGGTGTGGCGGGGTTCTGTTTCCGGGGCGCTCGAGTACTTTGACGCTCCACGGGGAGAGTTTGTGCTGGTGGTGGCCGGAGCAGGGGATTCAGGCGACCCAGGACAGCCGACCGACCCCGAGGTGGCGCGAGAGCAGCTACTGTCTCTCCGCCAAGCGGGCAGTCGGGCCCGAGACGCGGTGGGCCAGGTGACTGCCGCAACCGGCCTGCCCCGAAGCGAGGTTTACCGGCTGTGGCTGGAGACCGCCGGGGACAGCGCCGGCTGACAAGCCACGTCTTCGCTTGCCCGAACTACCAGGAAGATGCTGCCTGGATGCCGAGGCTCGCCGCGCGAGGCTTCGTTGTCCCGAACCTCTCTCAATATACCTCCAGCCTCTCCAGGGTGGCGGGCAACCGCGGAGCGATTGCCGCATTATGTCGCGTAATTGACGCAATATCACAGGGAGTGGAAGGCAGGGCTGTGCTACACTGACCTTCCCGCCGGTGGCGTAACACGTCCACGTTGATGGGCGGGCACAATCACGCGGAAGACACTCATACCAACGAGAGTATCCTTTCGACGAGAGTATCCTTGGGTCTGGCAAGCCAAATTACCTCTGCTCCCGCGAAGGCGCGGGGCCTCTTCTACGGATGGTGGCTGGTGGTCATCAGTGGATTTACGATGACCATCGCCACCGTACCTCTCTACCATGCCATGGCCGTCTGGTCGGTGGCCCTGGAGAGTCATTTTGGCTGGAGCCGGGGGCAACTGGGCCTCGCCCTGACCTTTACCCGAATAGAGGGCGGACTGATGGGCCCGATCGAGGGGTACATGACCGACCGGCTGGGCGCGCGCCGGATGGTCTTGATGGGGCTGCTGATCCTGGGGGTGGGGTTCCTGATTTTCGCGGGCGTGCGGAACCTCTGGATGTTCTACCTGGCCTTTATTGTCATGGCCCTGGGGCAAGGGCTGGGAAGCTGGCTGCCCCTGATGACCACCATCAACAACTGGTTCACCCGCCGCCGCGCCACCGCCATGGGCTGGGCCAACGTGGGCAGCCGCATTGGCGCGCTACTCCTGGTGCCCGCAATCGCCTGGGCCATTGATCCCGAACAGACTCGCCTGGGCTGGCAGATGACGGCGCTGATTCTCGGGGTCTTTACGCTGGTAATCGCCTTCCCCCTGACCAGGCTCATCCGCAACCGCCCACAGGACTACGGTCAACTTCCCGACGGAGATACACCAGCGCCGGCCCCGGCCCCAGCCACCCAGGAATCGTCAAATGCGGGAGGGCAGGGGCCAGGGGCCCGGCCCGCCACAGCCACCACCGCACCGCGCCGTCCGCCGGTGCAGGACGACGGCGACATGACCGCCGGCCAGGCCCTGCGTACACCGGCTTTCTGGCTCATCTCCTTCGGACACGGCTTTACATCCATGGTTATCCTGGCCATCATGACCCACCTGGGGCTGCTGCTGAAGGACAAGGGTTTCGACGTCCAGACAACGGGCTGGATTGTGGTCGTATATACCGCAACGGCCATGGTGTTCCAGCTGGTGGGTGGGTACGTGGGAGACCGCTGGCCCAAGAACATCGCTCTGTTCATTTTCACCACCATCCAGGCGGCGGCAGTGGTGGTCCTTACGCTGTCGTCCACACTGGTGATGTTCTACGCCTATGCCGTGCTGTTCGGCATCGGGTTTGGCGGGAGAAACCCACTGACCACGGCCATACGGGGCGAGTATTTCGGACGGACTTCCTTCGGGCGCATCCTGGGCCTGTCAACGGTGCCGATGAATGTGCTGCTGCTTATCGGTTCGCCGATGGCAGGTTACATGCGAGACATTCAGGACTCCTACGATATGGCATTCCTGATACTGGCGGGGTTCAACTTCCTGGGTGGTGTCCTGTTCCTGTTCGCCCGCAAGCCGAGAGTCGGGAATCGGGACTGAACTACCAGGATAAACCGGGGCACAATGCGAAAAGGGCGGACCGTTAAGCCCGCCCCTTCCTGCGTTTCAAACCAGGACCGGAATCAGCCCCCGGCCTGAACTTCCCTTTCGTGGATTTCGATATTGGTGATCTGCAGCCGGTCGGCGGGGGCTGACCGTTCGCCACCCGCGCCGGGTCCCACCGGGGAGTTGGCCAGGGTGTCGAGGGTTTCCTCGCCCTCCACCAGCATGCCAAAGATGGTGTAATTGGGAGGCAGCCCCACGTTGGCGCCGTGGACGATGAAGAACTGGCTGCCGTTGGTGTTGGGGCCAGCGTTGGCCATAGCCAGCGTTCCCTTCACGTAGGGACGGGTCACGGGCTCGTCCTGGAAGCGGTAGCCCGGACCGCCCCGGCCGTTGCCGTCGGGGCAGCCGCCCTGAATCATAAAGTACTTGATGACCCGGTGGAAACTGCCGTCCTCATAAAAGCCCTCGCGGGCCAGGAAAACGAAACTGTTGACAGTTCGGGGAGCTTCGTCGGCAAAAAGCTGCACCAGCATGTTGCCGTGATTGGTCGTAATGGAAGCGAAGTAAACCTTCGCGGGGTCAAGTATCAGGTCCGGCGGACTGGCATACTGCTTGGGGGGCATGATTCCTCCTTGAGTGTTTGTGGGAACAGTGCCCTAGTTTAACACAGGGGCCAGGTACAGGAAGGAAGCCCGGCTCCGTCGGCGCCGCGCAGAAGGGGTCGGGAGATTGGCCTGGTCCAGTTCAGAAGGTTGGTTCGTCCTCCCCAAGCCATTTCCGGATCAGGTTGTTGAGGGAGCCGTCTTCCTTCATTGAACCAATGGCCTGGTTTAGCTTGCCCCGAAGTACCTCGTCTCCCTCCCGCACTCCAATACCCGTCCCCTGACCGAGGAACAGAGTCGGGCCCACAAAATCCAGCTGGCCGTCGCTGGCGGCCACGATGTCTTTCAAATAGGAATGGCTGGCGAAGGTGGAGTCCACCGCTCCACTCAGCGCGGCTTCGATGGTCTCTTCGGCCAGGTCGTACTCAACGAGATCAACTACTTTTCCCTCCAGGTGACCAGCCTGGACCGTGGCTGTCTGGACCGCCACACGACCGGCGATGACTTCTTCCTCCGCTCCGGCCAGCGCCACATATACGGAGGGCTCGGGAGGTACGTAGGCTGCGGAGAAGTCGATCAGCCGGTCCCGCTCCTCGGTAATGCTCATGCCGGCCATTATCGCGTCGTACTTGTCGGCCTGGAGATTGGGAATTATGGACTCCCAGTCGTTGATTACCCAGGTACACTCCAGGTTGGCACGTCGACACAACTCGGCGCCCAGCTCGATTTCAAACCCCTCCAGCTCCCCTGCGTCGTTAATGTAGCCGAAGGGAGGGTAGGCCCCTTCAGTACCGATGCGCACCGGTTGGGCGCCGCCGCAAGCCGAAGCCGCCAGTATCACCAACAGAATCCCGACCAATGATAGCGTTCGGACTGTAAACATTTCACCCGCACTCCCGGAAAAAGACGAGCGGGGCAGGATACATTCCCGCCCCGCAGGTTGAAAGCAATACGGCCGGGAACCCTGAACAGCAGGGTTGTCGGCCTTTTCTATTTCCGGTCAGCCCCGGTTGTGGGTCTTGGTCTCAGCCCAGGCAACTATCTTGGGCAGCGCGGCATTGACGTCCCGCTGGTCCACGGAGCGAGCCACTTCGTCGGCCTTGCAGCGGATCAGCATTATGGGCAGCCGGTTCTGAATCTTGTCCAGGGTCCACGAAAGGGGGTCGCCCTCGGCGGTGAAGTCGAGCTCCAGGCGATCGTTCTGGTCTATGGGCTTGTTGCGGTAGTGGTAGTGGGGATTGATGCGGAAACAGTCGAACCGAAGCAGTTCCTTGTCGTCGCCGGAAATCTCATTGCCGTAAACGTGGATGCAGATACCCTCATCGTCCATGGCGCCCACGTTGGTGCGGTATTCCAGGCCGAAAGTGACTGCGCCGGCCTCAACCAGTTCCTCGGAGCCCCCAGTGGCGCCTCCCATTTGCGCGTGCATTACCTCTTGAGTCATGGCTCATCCCTCCTTTAATCGTAAATTAAACCAGCAATTTTCCGATAATCGGAACTCTTTACCCGATTATACTACCAGCTTCCGTAGGCGCAAGAGTCTGCCGCAAAATGGTCCGGCGCCATCATCCCCTTTTCCGTACCGGAAGACCGAGGGCTCTTCGATATATCGCCATACAAGACTACTTATTCGGGCGTTCCAGGCTTGTATTGTATATAAT
>JAPPJA010000190.1 GCA_028874675.1 Chloroflexota bacterium | reverse complement strand
TCCTCCACCGTCCGGCGGAAGTCGCCCAACTCACCGTAAAGCCACCCCCGGGCGGAGAGGGACCTGGCATCCTGGGGGTTCGCCTCGATGTCCCGGCTCAGGCTCGCCACCATCCGCAGCATGCCCTCCCGGTCCACGCCCGCCATCATCCGGCGGAATTCGCCGGGGTCCAGTTCCTCTTGTTCATCGGTCAAGGTGTCGCTCCTTTTCCACCTGGCCGGTTCGCCACAACTCCTTGTTGTCTGCGGCCAGCCGGGTCATACACGCTGCCCTAAAGGCATTGGCGCTGAATGTATGTCAATGATGGGGATTCCCTTGCTGAAACGCAATCCCCGGCTGTCAGCAAACTATCTGTCGACACGCCGCTGCCGGCAAATTGGCCGGAGCCGCCAGAAGGCAACCTGCTTCGCTGGTCGCCGACCTGCGGAGTTTGACAGCGTTCGGGGCCTTGCCGACTTGCGTGGACCGGAACACAGGGCGGCCACTTGTGGAACCCTTTTTGCGTTGCAGTCCTGACCGGCTCAGACTCGGAACAGACGGCCCAGCCCCAGGTCGTCGGCCAACCGGCATAGGGCCAGCATGTGCTCCGCGTTGGGCCTGGCATGCCCTTCCTTCCACCGCCGCACGGTTTCAGGATGAATTCCCAGGCGCCGGCTGATTTCGGCCCAGGATAGCCCGGACTCCGCCTTGAACCGCTTCAGGCGCTCCCGAAAGTCTTTGGGAAAGGCGTTGACCCTTCGTCCGTAGCTGAAGCGCTTTCCTGGCATTCCTTCGCCCTCTCTGAAAACAGCTTGGTTGCTCTGCGTCGTCGTTGCCGAAAGCCAAGCGGCATCAGGGATTCTTGGCCCTCAACTGAAGCTCCAACTCCGGCGGGGCGCTCCCGGGCATCGCCTTCTTCTGGATGTAGATGTTGCCCACCGGCGCGTCTTCGTCCGCCGCGTCGTAACGGTAGGTGTTCTTGGTCTCCCGCGTCAGCTTCAGGACCACGGTAATCGCGTCGTTCGCCTGCATTCTCAGACTCCCTTTCATCTTGTCCATTCAACGTCGTCCCGATAATCGAACATTCTCGCTCGGTCACTTCACCTATTGGCATGGCTCAAATACAAGCTCCGGTATCACCACTTCCCAAGTATCCCTACGGAGACCGGACCTGAATTCCGTCTCTGATTTCAGCCGGTCCCACTCAATGATTGCTGAGACCTTTGCAAAATCACACCGAAACCCATTTGGGGCTTCGAATTGCCGTGCCAATTGACCGACCGTTAATCCGTTGGCGTCTTTCAGGCTCCATCGGTCCCCGTTGACACACACTTGTAGGGAGGACCCGGGCACGAGAGCAGCGATGGCCCCGTGTACCGGGTGGCCGGGATCGCGATATCCGGCAAAGCTGAGGAAGACGTCCCGGAGGTTCAGTCGCTGGAAGCGCCTGGACAGTTCTTTACCAGGCAGAGGGAATGACGGAGCATCGCGCCTCAATAACGCCGATGACGTATTGGCCAAGGAGTCCTGAAAAGGGTGCGGCCCGGGAAATCGCATCAGCGTTAGCGTCTGCCTGGCGCGGGTCATGGCCACGTAGTAGAGACGTCGCGGCGCGTCCGCGTCCTCCTCCTTCCCAATACGATCCCAACTCCCGTCGAGCACCACCACATGGTCAAACTCCAGCCCTTTGGCCCGGTGGCCAGTCAGCAACAGCAATCCCCGCTGGCGGCGCCGAACCTCCCGCCCCCACTCGGCCAGCCATTCTATGAAGTTGTCCCGGGGTGTTTCCGAACCGCCGGTTTCCAGGGCGTACTCAGAGACGGCCTCGTGCAGCAACTCGACCCAGGGGTTTGGGGCTTGGCCTGCCAGCCAGGTTTCGATTTCGAAGGCGTCAACCACGCGGGAGTCGCGCCCTCGTAACCAGTTCACGAGCGCCCGCGTTTCCCGCAGGTGCCACACGCCCGCGAACTCCTCGTTGGCTATTTGTACCGGAATCCCTTCCAGCTCGCACAGGCTCCGCACCGGGTCCAGAAAACTCCAGTCTCGCGCCACCACGGCGCAGGTCGACCAATTCCAGTCAGCAACGCGTTCGGACATTCGTTTCAGCTCGGCAACGGCCGCCTGTGCCTGCGATATGGATTCGACTCCCGCCGGCAGTATTTGTACTTTCCCCTGCGCCACCGGGTCAGTCAGGCTCCAGTCGCCTCCCGGCGGGTCCTGACCCCTGGATCGGTTGACGGCTATGGGATGGCCTGCTTTCATCCGCAACCTCGCGGGCTCGATCACCACATTGGCGGCCGCGATGATATTCGCCGTGGACCGGTAATTTTCGGTCAGGTAAGAGGGCCTGGCTCCGTAGTCGGCCTCGAACCGGCGGATGAATTCCGTGGACGAACCGTTGAAGGCGTAGATGTTCTGGTCGTCGTCTCCAACGGCGAAGAGGCCAAGCCTTTCGTCAGGCTCCGACAGAGTCCGTCCAGCCAGGGCCGAAATGAGCTCGTACTGCTCCGGCCCGATGTCCTGATACTCGTCAACCAGTATCCAGCGAAAACCGGCCAACAACCGCTCCCGATGTTCGTCCACCTCTTCAGGTGGCAACCCGCGTCCCCGCAGCAACGCGACTGCCTCTCGCATGACCTCGCTGAAGTCTTCCTGATCCAGGCGGTTCGCCCTACCGGCGAAGCTGGCGCCCACCAGACTCATGGCCAGCGCATGACAGGTGAGCACCGTAACACCCCGTGCGTCGTCGCCGATCAGGTCGGTCAGGCGGCGCCTGATTTCCACGGCGGAGTGGCGGTTGTAAGCCAGGGCTAGGATTCCACGGGGGTTCTCCCTTCGCACCCTGATCAGGTAGGCGATTCGGTGCACCAGCACCCGGGTCTTGCCCGACCCGGGCCCCGCCAGCACCAACACGTTGGTCTGCTCCCGGTCATCGGCCACGATGCGCCTTTGCGCCGGATTGTTCAGGCTCTCAACGACGGCGCGCCATGAGCCGGGCGTGGTCTGCCTGGCCAGCTCATGGTCCCGGTCCGGCAACCAGAGTTCCAGGAACTCCGCCTCGGACAGGCTGAAATAATCCATGGCAAGACTGAGATGGTCCGCGGCCGGACGCAGGCCATGCTGTGCGTATTCCGCCATCACGTGTATCTGTCTCACCTGTTCATCGTAGTGAAGTTGGAGTGAGGCGAAGTCAGCCTGGGTGAACCCGCGGCGTTCCGGGGTCAGGTTGATGGTCATTGCCGGCCGAAATACCGCCAGGCCCTTGTTCAGGCGAATTACCTCCTGTTCGTGCAGCCACAGCAGGGCCCGGTCCATCAAACGCTCGGGATGCCTGATTTGACCGCTCAGCACCAGGTCCGACCTCACCGCCGAAAGCAGGTTGCCCATGGTAGTCTCGGCCAACAGGTCGGTGCCTCGCACGCCACGGGGTAGGGTGGAAATCAAGTGGTCCAGGAGCAACCCAGCCGCCGTACGGCGCAGGTCCGCAGTTTTCGTCAACGATCCCCAGTCCCGTTGTAGCGTCACCTGCACCGTGTCCCGGTCTCGTCCTCGTATCCCCAGACTACCCCCGCCACCGCCCTCACCCCGACCGTCGGCGGCTATGCTGCGCACTATCCCCCGCACCAATTCAGGCAGCGCATGGGAATGTCCCGCATCGGTGAGTTCCTGGGTCGCGCTCCGAAGATGCAGTGGGAACGCCTCACCCTTCTCCTGGTCCGGCGCCCTCTCGCGCATGAGATTGATGACGCCCAGCTCCAGGTCTGCGGCTTGCTGGTAACGCTGCCGGGAACCGCGTTCAACACCCGCGTGGACAAATGCAGTGATCGCCGTGTCGTTGCTGGCGATTCCCAATCCCTCCAGGTCGTGGAGAGCCTTCCGCACTCCTTCCGGGGTGAGGCCGGACGCCGCCATCAGTTCGTCGGTGGTGATACCATCATCCGGGTCAGCCTCGAACAGCCCCTCGCAGATGGTCAACAGTTGCTCTCGGTAAGCACGCGCGACGCCGGCCCGTGCCAGCCGCGCTGCGGCATCCTCCCGGTTGGCGACCCGTAACGACGACGGGAAAACCTGCACGCGGTTCTCCTCCCTGGTGAGCAACACCGCTTCCTCAAGCCACGCCACCGCAGTCCTGACCCGGGTGTCGTCGGTGGCGGAGTCACGTTCGAACGCGCCCTCCTCGTCCTCCCGAAGGATCTCGCCGGCGGTGGCCACTATCTCACCATTCAAT
>JAPPJA010000483.1 GCA_028874675.1 Chloroflexota bacterium | reverse complement strand
GCGGTCGCCCAGGTTGGCGGCGAGACCCAGGTAGGCTGTGGTTAGCGGGGTCATCCCTGTCCCCAGCCTTCGGGTCTCCAGCCACGCACAATGGAGTCCGTCATCCGGCAAACCCGGACCATTTCCTTCACGTCGTGAACCCTCACGATGTCCGCCCCCCCGGCGATGGAAAGCGCCACTGTGGCGGCGGTACCTTCAACCCTCTGGTCCACTGGCAAGTCCAGGACAAGGCCTATAGTGGACTTGCGGGAGGTCCCAATTAGCAAAGGAAACCCCAGTTCCTTGAGTTCGGACAGTCTGCCCAATAATTCCAGGTTGTGGTCCGGGGTTTTCCCGAATCCAATACCCGGGTCCAGTATGATGTTCTCGGGCGCAATACCCGCCTGGACCGCCAGCTGCACCGAGGCTCTCAGGCTGTCAGCTACGTCGGGGACCAGATCGTTGTAGCGGCGCCCCTCCTGGTTGTGCATCAGAACGATCGAAGCCCCGGCCGCAGCCACCACCTCTGCCAGGGCAGGGTCTGCTTTCAGTCCCCAGACGTCGTTAACAATGGAAGCCCCGGCTTCCACGGCAAACCGGGCAACCGGGGCCTTATAGGTATCGACGCTTACCGGAACTCTGGCCACCTCAGCCACCGCTTCCAGGGCCGGGGCCAGCAACCGGATTTCTTCCTCGGGTGTGACGGGCGAGGAGCCGGGGCGGGTGGATTCCGCTCCCACGTCCAGGAAGTCCGCCCCTTCTTCCTGGAACCGCAGCGCTTGTTCCACGATGGCGGGAATATCGGCGCCCAGGCCGTCTCCCGAGAAGGAGTCTGGGCTCAGGTTGATAATGCCCATGACGTACGTCCGGCGTCCCCAAACCAGGGGTTCACCCCGGGCAACGTTCATTCTGGGCAATGGTTCGGTCTGCAAGGTTATCACCGGAAGCGAGTCCGGAAGGCTTTCACGCCAGCAGCAATATTCGGTTCGAGGGGTTTCCACCCCGGGAAATATTATAGACCGGTATGGGTTATAATGGGCCAAACCTGAGGAAGCCCCTTTCAAATACCGAAAATGCGGCTTATGCCCTAGTTTGCCAGGAGCGCCAGTGACGACCGAAAAGAGGGTCATAGACCAGAAAATTGAGAACCTGCAGGAGATGCGTAGCCGTTCCCGTCTGGGGGGCGGGCAGCAGCGGATTGAACAGCAGCACAGTCGAGGCAAGCTCACTGCCCGCGAACGCCTTACCCGCCTGATGGACGAGGGAACCTTCCAGGAGATTGACTCCTTTGTGACTCACCGAACAACCGACTTTGGGCTGGCCGATCGCCAGTTCCTTGGAGACGCGGTGGTCACCGGTTATGGCAGGGTCAATGGCCGCCAGATATTCGCCTATGCCCAGGACTTTACCGTTTTTGGCGGTTCACTCTCAGAAGTAGTGGGGGAGAAAATCTGCAAGGTAATGGACATGGCTGGAAAGACGGGTTGTCCGGTGGTGGGCATCAACGATTCCGGCGGCGCGCGAATCCAGGAAGGCGTCATGAGCCTGGGGGCCTATGGGGACATATTCCTCCGAAACACCCTTTATTCGGGCGTTGTGCCCCAGATTTCAGTGATTTTGGGACCCTCAGCCGGTGGAGCCGTTTATTCTCCCGCCATTACCGATTTCATTTTCATGGTTAAGGGCACCGGCCAGATGTACATCACCGGTCCCGACGTGGTCAAGGCAGTTACCGGGGCCGAAGTTACCCATGAAGAACTTGGCGGGGCGGTGTCCCACGCAACCCGCAGCGGGGTAGCCCACTTTGTTTATGACAGTGAGAATGAGTGCCTGGCAGAGGTAAGGCGGTTGCTTGGCTTCCTCCCCTCCAACAATCTGGCCGACCCTCCGCTGTTGCCCCTGGGTGATCCGGTGAATCGTGTTGACCCTGATCTTAGATATCTGGTACCCGATGAGCCCAACCGGCCCTATGACATACGGGACATCATCTACCGTATTGTGGACATCGGGGGAGAAGAAGAGCTGGAAGAGGTTCCAATTGAAGAGTTCATGGAAGTGCAGCCCGACTTCGCACCCAACGTAGTGGTAGGGTTCGGGCGCTTCAATGGCAGCACGGCGGGAATAATCGGGAACCAGCCTTCCTATCTTGCCGGGGTGCTGGACATTGACGCTTCGGCCAAGGCGGCTCGCTTCGTGCGCTTCTGCGACTGTTTCAACATTCCCCTGATAACCCTGGTAGATGTGCCAGGGTTTATGCCGGGTGTGGACCAGGAATATGGGGGCATCATTCGCCACGGCGCCAAGCTGATCTACGCCTACGCCGAAGCCACCGTTCCCAAGATAAGCGTCATAATTCGCAAGGCCTACGGGGGCGCCTATATCGTTATGAGCAGCAAACACCTGCGCTCGGATATCAACCTGGCCTGGCCCTCGGCGGAAATTGCCGTTATGGGTCCGGACGGCGCTGTAAATATCATCTACCGCGAGGAAATAGCCAGCTCTGAAGACGCCGATGCCAGGAGGGCGGAACTTATAGCAGATTACCAGGAAAAGTTTACCAACCCCTACATCGCGGCGGGACAGGGCTTTTTGGACGATGTGATTGATCCCGCCGAAACCCGTTCCAGGATTATTGGAGCCCTGGAAATGCTGCGCAACAAGCGGGACAGCGTACCCGCCAAAAAGCACGGAAACATTCCCCTTTAACTTGCGGAAAGTGTGTGACACCGAGCTGGCCAGAAGGCGATTGTGATTCCAGCGTAAAAGCTCGCCGGATCAATTTACCGCCATAGCCAGCCAGGAGCGAGGAATGGAATTTGGAATCTTCTACCAGCTACCCTGCGCCGATGAACAGTCTCCGGCCGACCGGTACGCGGACACCATATCCCAGGCCCAGCTGGCCGACGAACTGGGTTACGATGCCGTCTGGTTGGCGGAAGTACATTTCAATCCACGGTTTTCCGTCCTGCCCGCTCCGCTGCTACTGGGTTCCGCGATAGCCCAGACTACCAGGAACCTGAAGATAGCCACTGCCGTCAACTTGATGCCGCTCCACCATCCCGTCCGGCTGGCGGAGGAATTTGCCACCCTTGACGTGATTTCCCGGGGGCGAGCCATTCTTGGCACAGGCCGTGGCGCCATGCTGCAGCAATATCGGGGCTACGGTGTAGATGTCGAGGAAGGCAGGGATCGGTTCGTCGAGGGCCTCGATTTGGTCCTCAAGGCCTGGACCTGCGACGAGTTGAACTACGAGGGAAAATACTACAAGGTCTCGGGTGTCCGGGTGGTGCCCAAGCCCTACCAGCAACCCCATCCTCCCGTGTACATTGCTTCAAACAGCGTCGACACTTTTCCGTTGGTTGGGGAGCTGGGGCATAATATCCTGATAGCTCCCATTGTGGTCAGCCTGGAGGGGGCGAAATCGGGTCTGGACCACTACCGGCACGAGCTTAAAGCCCATGGACACGATCCCGCCACCAGAAAGGTAAACGTCAATGTCCTGGTCCATGCCACCAGGGATGAGTCAGGAAGTTCATCGCGGAGCTTTGAAAGCAGCGTGCGAAATTACCTGTCAAATCTCCAGGTCAACCGCTCGCGGGTGATTACCGGCCGTACCCGCAATTTGTCCTACGAGCATGTATCTACCGAGCTTTCCGCCATCGGCAGCCCCGAGCGAATAATTGATAAGCTGGAATCAATCATTGAAATGCTGGGTGCGGACGAGATCATGTGCTGGTTTGCCACCGGTGGGCTGGTGCCCAACGAGGAGGTCCACGCATCCATGCGGCTCTTTGCTGAAGAGGTAATTCCCCACTTCAAGTAGGCAACATTGACCAGGTCCGACTCACTCTTTGAATTTGGGCGGCAGCAGCGGTCCGTTTCGGCGGCGCCGCTGGCGGAACGGATGCGGCCCCGCACTTTCGAAGAATTTGTGGGGCAGGAGCATATACTGGCCGCGGACCGTGTGCTGCGCCGTTCAATGGCTGCCGACCGCCTGCCGTCCTTCATTCTTTGGGGTCCCCCGGGCAGCGGCAAAACCACCCTGGCACGCCTGGTGGCAACTGCCACTGAAGCCCACTTTGAACCCGTCAGCGCGGTTACGTCCGGGGTCGCGGACCTGCGCCGCATTGTGGCTGAGGCCAGGGAACGGCAGGGGATGTATCAACGGCGGACCATTCTGTTCGTTGATGAGATTCACCGTTTCAACAAGGCCCAGCAGGATGTGATTCTGCCC
>JAPPJA010000549.1 GCA_028874675.1 Chloroflexota bacterium | reverse complement strand
CCCCAACAGCCCTCCCGGATTGTAGCGAAGGTCAACAACCAGGCCCCGGCCACCGGCGTTTCTGAACTCTTCAATCGCTTCCCTTACATGGTCGTTGGTAGTGGACGCAAAGCTGCTGATCTGAAGGTAGCCAATGTCGCCCTCCAGCATTGAGAACCGCACCGTTTCGAGGGGTATTTCGCCGCGCACGATTGGAATCAATACGGGATCAACCTGGTTGGCGTGGCGCACCAGCAGTTCCACCGTAGTTCCTCGTTCACCGCGAATGCGCGACACGGCTTCCTGCAAAGACAGATGTTCAGTGCTCTCGCCGTCCACCTCGAGAATAACGTCGCCGGCCAGGATTCCAGCCCGTTCGGCGGGGGTATCCGGCAGGGGCGCAATCACGGTGAGATGGTTGTCGCGGATGCTGACCTGGGCGCCGATGCCCTCGAACACACCCTGGATCTTCGACTCCTCCTCCCCGAACCGCTCCGGGTCCAGGTAGGAGGCATAGGGATCATTCAGGGACGCCAGCATGCCCCGGATGGCGCCGCTTCCCAGGTCGGTGGCGTTCAGGGTACTGCGGTCAATGTGTTCCTGCTCGAGCAGGTCCAGAACCTCGCCCAGTCTGCCAAACTCCGACGGCAACTCGGCCGCCGTTTCCACCGCAGGCTCGGGCGCTTCAAGCACTCCCTGAAGGACGTAGTTGACTGCCAGAGCCAGGGCAGCGCCGACCGCCATAACGACCACATATGTCCCAAACAACCGGAGCTTGTTCACGTCGAGGGATTTTCCTCAAAAGGATGGGGTTTGCTGACTCAGACCAGAACCAATTGGGTCAAGTATTCAATTCTAACATAGGGCAGGCGTTCCCCTTCCCGAAAATGCCCGCGCTGACAGGGCAATCGCGCCTCAATGGCTGTCACTCTGAGCCAGGCGGAAGGTCTCAGGTCGCCATGACTCTCGGCTACCCAAATTGTGCCGCCTGAACAACGCGGGCGGGCAAGGTCGCTGCGACTGTTCACACTCGTGAGGTCTTTCCGTTCCGGCGCCGTATAACCGGCGAAGGCCTGAAAGACGGCTCCGGGGGTCCCCTGGTCCGCCTGGGTCTGAACATCTACGGGCTCCCGCCCAAATTGACACCCTTGAAATTGCGCTGATAGCATAGCTGCAATTCCAACAGGGGAAGGCAGGAAGTTGGCGGGAATAATCGCGCATGGCGCCTATGTGCCCAGGTTCCGCTTGGGCCCTGACACGGCAGGCTGGACGGCCTCCACCGAGAGGGCCGCGGCTAACTTTGACGAAGACAGCGTGACCATGGCGGTCGCCGCCGGCCTGGACTGCCTTGGAAGCCGGGACCGGAATGCCATCGATGGCCTGATTTTTGCCAGCACCACGGTCCCCTACGCTGAGAAGCAGGGGGCGGCCATAATCGCCGCTGCCCTGGACTTGAGGCAGGACATTTTTACCGCCGACGTCACTGATGTGCTGCGCGCGGGTACCACCGCCTTGAGGTCTGCCCTGGACTCGGTTGTGGCCGGCGCTGCCCGCCAGGTCCTGGTGGTGGTGGCCGACAGCCGCCAGGGCGCCCCTCGCAGCGACACCGAACGCAACGCAGGAGACGGCGCGGCGGCCTTCCTGCTGGGAAGGGATGACGTGGTGGCCGAGTTTACGGGCTTCCACACCATTACCGAAAATATGCTGGACAACTGGCGCTCCTCCGGCGACTCCTTTGTCCGGTCGTGGGAAGACCGATTTGCCACGGAAGAGGGCATCGAGAGAATTGTCCCCGAGGCCGTGGAGGGCTTTCTGCAGAAATACGGCCTGAACCTCCAGGATGTGGACCGGGTGGCGCTCTACGGCCCGGACGCCCGACGGCATGGCCGACTGGCCAGGAGCATGGGCCTCGATTCCCAGCAGGTCCAGGATCCCCTGTTTGGCTCCCTGGGCAATACGGGGGCCGCGTTTCCCCTGATGCTGCTGGTTTCAGCCCTGGAATCGGCCAATGCCGATGAGTTGCTCCTGGCCATATCCTACGGCGATGGGAGCGATGTCCTGGCTTTCCGAACGAATTCACTGGTGAATCGGGCCAGACCAGGGGCGGGCGGCCTTCACGGTCACCTCAAGTCCCGTTCGGCGATAGCCAGCTACGAGACCTTCGCGAAGTGGCGGGAGGTGTGGCTCACCGACGACGCGGCGCGACGCCCGGCCCCATCCTCGCCTTCCGTGTCCGCGCTGTGGCGGGAGTCCAACAAGAACCTGCGCCTGTATGCCGGCAAATGCAACGCCTGCGGGTACGTCCAGTATCCGCCGCAGCGCGTCTGCGTCAACTGCCAGGCCATGGACGAGAGTAGTACCGTTCGGCTGAGCGACAAGGCGGGCGAGGTCTTCACCTACTCCATGGACTATATTGCCGGGGCCGTCGATACGCCGCTGGTAGTAAGCGTGGTGGATTTCGACGGCGGCGGCCGCATTATCTGCATGATGACAGATCGTGAACTGGATGAGGTTCAAGTAGGAATGGCAGTGACCATGAGCTTCCGAAAGCTGCGGGTGGTTAACGGCATTCACAACTACTACTGGAAGGCCATTCCCCGGCGATTCGGCGATTCGGCGGCGAAACAGGTCGGAGGTGAGAGATGAACGGAATCAAGGACCGGGTGGCGATAATCGGAATGGGCTGCACCAAGTTCGGTGAACGCTGGGAGGCCAGCGCAGCCGACCTGATGGTTGAGGCCGCCTACGAGGCCTATGCCGACGCGGGGATTGAACCCGGAGACGTTCAGGCCGCATGGCTGGGTACAGTGAGCAGTTTTCGCACCGGCCAGCCCCTGGCGGAGGCCCTGAAGCTGGACTACATTCCCATTACCAGGGTGGAAAACGCCTGCGCCACTGCAACCGATGCCTTCCGCAATGCGGCCTATGCGGTGGCAGCCGGAATCTATGACATCGTCCTGGCGGTGGGAGTTGAAAAGCTGAAGGACTCGGGTTTTTCCGGGCTGGCAGTGCCGGAAGCTCCGGGTTCCGATGTAACTCCCCCGACACCGCCCCCTTCCCAGTTTGCCATGGCCGCAACCCGCTATTTTCACCAGTACGGCATACCCTACGAAGAGGGGAAGCGGACATTGGCCCAGATTGCCGCCAAGAATCACCACAACGGCACCCTCAATTCCCGCGCCCACTTTCAGCAGGAAATCGGCGTGGACCAGGTCATAAACGCGCCCATGATTGCCTGGCCCCTGGGCCTGTTCGACTGCTGCGGAGTAAGCGACGGGGCCGCGGCCGCCATCATCACCACGCCTGAGATCGCCCGCAGCTTCCGCCGGGATTACGTTCTGGTCAAGGCGCTGGCCCTCTCGGTTGGGGCTTTTGGCGCAATCCGCAGCGACTGGGACTTCACCCACTTCCCGGAAACGGTGCGGGCCAGCCAGTCCGCCTACCAGGAGGCCGGCATTTTCAGTCCCCGTGAAGAACTGGATATGGCCATGGTGCACGACTGCTTTACCATCACAGAGTTGATAATCTATGAAGACCTGGGTTTGAGCCCGCGTGGTGGGGCCAGCCAGGACGTGGCCGACGGTTCCTTCACCCTGGAGGGCGAGCTGCCGGTCAACACCGACGGTGGACTGAAGTGTTTTGGGCACCCCATCGGGGCCAGCGGGATCCGGATGATCTACGAGGTTTACAAGCAGCTGCAGGGCAAGGCCGATGCTCGTCAGCTGGGGAAAGCGGACCTGGGGCTGACGCATAACCTGGGTGGAAGGCCGGGTTCCTTTACCTGCTCGGTGGCTATCTTTGGCGCAGCCGAATAGCCGTCAGCCCTGGGTGGCCAGGTAGAGAGATTTGCCAGCTCGGGCGGCGGCCGGCAAGCCCTGGATTACCGGGAGCGAATAACCCGGCCAGGATTCCCGCGTGGGAGCCTGAAGGGAAGCTTATTTTCCTTAGGTTGGAGTTCAGGACGCGGGCCAAAGTTTTGAAAAACCCGCAAAAGCCGTTTTCGAGGGCCCTTGACCCGAAATACCGGCAGTTGCTATAAAGGTTACAAATTGTGATGACGTGTGTGAGGCGGTGTCCCCTTGATCTACGGGTATAACCCCACTTACTTCCTGGGTTTCCTTTTCCTGTTCTTTAATTTCGTTGAGAACCACGTTCAAAATTCAGTCCAGGCTTTCCTGGAGGCCGGTGGGCTGTCCTACGGATTGAACCTGGACAATTTTGGCAATGCAGTCTGTATCGA
>JAPPJA010000454.1 GCA_028874675.1 Chloroflexota bacterium | reverse complement strand
TGTTTGAGAATGTTGCCCGAGAAAATGTTGAGACCACAATCGTCCTCAACGAAATTATGGACGTGCTGGATTCCTTTATCGAAACCTGGAAGCCGCAGGGGATGGCGCACAACGACTTCTATGACGACCAGCTCATCGTTACGCCGGACGGGCGAATGGCGCTGGTGGACTTTGAAGAAGCGGGCCCAGGGGACCCACTGCTGGACGTAGGCAATTTCCTTGCCCACCTTCGATGGACCACCCGCTTTGGCTCATCGGAAGCAGCCGAGCACTGTGCCGAATACCGCCGGCTTTTCAGGGACAAGGCGCTGGAACGTTTCGGCTGGCGGAGTCGCGACCTGGACCTGCGGGAAGCCATGTGTCTCTTCCGGGATTGCACCAACATGGTCAGGCAGCCCCGCGAGGACTGGGAATACAGGTTGCGCGAGGGGCTGCTGCTGGTTCAGGAAACCCTGGGATGAAGCGTTGCGGCCCCTTTCGTTTGCCGATATTGATGCAGCCGTGACCCGGGCCATGCCCATTCTGCTTATGTTGCCGGTGAAGCCGTCCCCGAGGCCGGCGTAGGCGTCTTTGGTGGCGATCCATTTTTCGATCTCCCAGATCCGATCGGAAGTGTGGTAGCGCCGGTGGGGTGGCGTCCTGTCCCCACTTCTCGGGGTCGCTCCCACAATGGCAACCGACCTTAGTGTTAGAATTCTGGCGACGACGCCCCGGGGCGCAGAGACAGAAGAGGTGGAAAAGGCAGTTGAGGAATTTCTTTCCGGCGCTGGAAACGATGAGAGTGTGGCCAGGGCCATTGAAGGCTCCTGGAGGATTTCGGCTGGGCAGTACTATGAGGACCTGCGCCTGACCCTGGGTGAGGAGGTGGCAGATGCTTTTCGCCGGACTTACCTGGAGGTACTCTCCGCGGTCCGCTTCGATGACCGTCAGAACGAGGCGCTGGTTCAGGTGCGCTGCCCCGGCGGACAGGAAAATTTTCCGCTGGAAATTATGATGGCCCTGCTCGGTTGCGAGCCTTACTGGCCTCAGGGCATGACCCTTCACCCCGATTATTTTTCTCAGAGGATACTTCCCAACGGATTGATGAGGTTGCTGTGCGAGTACGAAGGCGGCAAGTGGGTCTTCAAATCCCGAGAAGGCGAGCCCAGGTTTGTTTCGTTGGACGAAGCAGAGGACTTGCTAGCGGAAGACCTGGCGCAGCAAGGCCCCCTTGGAATCGGAGAGCCCATCCTCCTTGAGTTCCATTACAAGGAGCCACCTTTCGCTCTGACGGTGCTGGGGACGCCGGAGGCGGTTGACCAGGAGACCGTCCGATTGCCGGTCCGAATTACCAGCGTGATTCCCAAATGGGCTTACAACCGTGGCGGGATAATTGGAGCAATGCTGAGAACGCCCCCCAATGCAGACGGGGAATTCCAGGAGTGGAGCAGCGTTCGCACGCGCCATCTGCTATTGGGCCAGAGCCCGCTGGTGGACCCGTTCCAGGATTTGGTCCTGATTCAGGGAGGCACTTTCGAAGACTACCTGTATTTTGAGCCTTGTGACGAGGCCAGCTCCGTCTCCAATCCAGGAGATACGTTTGAGAAGCTGTACTTCCTGGACGAGGCGACCGAAGGGGAGGAAATAGACCTCGGCAAGTCCACGCCGGCTGAACCCCGAGCGGTGTTCAACGACGGTCGTCCCGCACCGACCACCCTGCCGGCAAACTTGAGGGAGAGAGTCGAGGACCTGGGCAGTTTCTGGTCGGATCTGCCTGACGCGGCGCCGGCCATGAGAGGCGACCAGGTAACCATTCTTGACCAGGCAAACGGGATCCCATTCATTGACTTAACGGTAATTGGGGAGCCGCAGCGAAGGACGGGAATCTCCCTGCGGGTGCCGGTGAGGGTGGTTGCCAGGTACGATCAGGGGCCCAGAAATTATTATGTGGATGCCCAGCTGTCCACTCCCCCTGACCTGCATGGGAGGATAAGCCACGTCTTTGAGGCAATGAGCCACCATTGGGTTAGTCAATTGCCAGCGGAAGCCATCAACCTCGAAGGAATGGTCATGGGCGAAGTGAGAGAAGGGTTCCTTTACTTCGCCCCAAATGATGCCCAGGCGTACACGGAACTACCCGCCGAGCCGTTTACCCTGCTGTGGTATGGGCCGGACTCGCTTGAACTGCCGATGGACCTCACCACCTCCCGGTAGGCTGGGCCCTGGCATCAGAGCAT
Organism: Chloroflexota bacterium; assembly: GCA_028874675.1. GTDB lineage: Bacteria > Chloroflexota > Dehalococcoidia > Lucifugimonadales > UBA3495 > Bin22. Next base: position 2,006 of record JAPPJA010000454.1, on the reverse strand, counting down.
TAAGAGCTTGCCCTGGTTACCCGCAGCGCAGGCAGCGGACCTGCGTGAATACGGCTTCGTGCACGTCGGCATTGGATATCAGGTAGTCCATTATGACCCGCAATGCCTTGCCCTCATCAGGCAGATTGTACTTGTCCTTCATTGCCGTAACGAAAGCCATCTGGTCGGGGTTCAGGTCGATTTCGAAGGTCTGCTTGTCTCCTGCCATGTCCAGCTCCTTGTCCCTCTTGTGTAGGTGATTGCAAGCCGGCTCTTGATACCGTCCGGCTGAAAATAGCTGCCAGTCCTGCTCCTTTCAGAAAGCCGGTGTGGCCCGGCGAGGTGGCGGTACCCACCAGATACAAGGTCTGCCGACTCCGAATCAGTCGAAGAAGGTGTAACCGTTGCGGTTAAGCAGGACCGTAGTCTCAATGCGCCACCGGTAGGCCGCCTGCATCGGTTCCGGGTCAAACTGCACCGACTTCAGGCCCCTGGGGAGATGGTCCCTGATAACCGTCTCGGCCGCCCTGGCCCTTTCCCTGAGGTCCGCATCCTCTCCCGCCCGGTCCTGGTCCCTGACCAGCGCCCAGCGAATCCACAGCCAGTTGGAATGAATGTACATATAGGCCGAGTCCAGCTCTCGCTGCCGGACCTGCTTCTGCAGGGTGGAAACAGCGTCCTTGAGTTCCCGGTTCTCCTGCTCCAGCTTCTGGACGGCCGCCGAGAGTTGTTTCAGTGTGTTCTCGTCCAATTCCAAGATGGCTGACCTCCCAGGGGCTGCTTCTATTCGACCGCGTGGACCGTGCCGTCGGCGGTGCGAATGTAGAGGGTCCCATTGGCCAGGGCCATTGGCTCGTTGACCTCCGACCCCAGTTCCAGCTTCCACAGTTCACGCCCCGTACTCGCCTCTACGGCGTAAACATAGCCATGCTGGGTCGCGATGTACACCGTATTTCCCGCCACAACCGGCGAGGCATAAACCCCACCCTGGGCTTCAAACCGCCACAGTTCCTTCCCCGCCAGGGGATCTACCGCATACAGACGGCCTTTCAGGTCGCCAACGTACACCCGGGTGTTGGACACAGCCGGCGACCCCACAATGCTGGAATCCGCCCCGTCGGGAGAGAAACGCCAGCGGCCTCCCTGCTGCCCGGCGGGACGCGGGACACCGGGTACCTGCCAGAGCCAGAGCTGGGCCCAGACTCGCTTGAACTGGTACTGGCCGGGGACCTCCTTTTCCAGGGCGTCAATGGCGTAGAGGCGGCCACCGGCGGAAAAATATACATGATCGTGGGCAATAACCGGAGGGGCAATTGTGGACTTGGGCGTGCGGTAAACCAGGCGGTTCTGCCCGGTTCGGGCGTTCAGCAGGTGAATGCGGCCCCCTTTGTCGGCGACCGCCATAATTCCGTCTGAAACCGGGCTGAGCGAGCCGATTTTCTCGGTGGCTTCATACAGCCAGATTTCCTCCCCCGTGGCGGCGTCCAGGGCATACTGCCTGTTATCCCATGCTCCGAAGTACAGGATTCCATCGTGGACCAGCGGGGAACTGGTTATGATGTCACCAGCTCGATACTCCCACAGGACTTCACCCGTATCGTTGTCCAGGGCGCGCAATCTGTGGTCCAGGTAACCGGCATACAATCTGTCGCCCGCCAGCGCGGCGGAAGTCTGTATGGGCCCGGAGCTGGATTGAGACCAGGTCACCTCTCCCGTCTCCGCGTCCAGGGCCAGCATTCGGAAGTAAGCGCCCACATGTACCTTGCCATCGGCAACTATGGGCCCTGACCGCGTTCCCTCTCCCGTGGGTACGCTCCATTTCAGCGTTCCCGCGGGCAGGGAATCCAGTCCGGAACCGGTGGGGACCAGCTTCCGCTGGGCCAGGTCGCCGCCTGACATCGTCCAGCTTCCCGGTTGTGAGTTGGACGAGGCTTCAGTGGTGGGTTGGTGAAATAACAGTATGCGGTAGTTGGGCAGGAAGGGATAATTCAGCCAGAATACGAACAGCAACGCGGCCAGTATCACGC
>JAPPJA010000070.1 GCA_028874675.1 Chloroflexota bacterium | reverse complement strand
CATGCTCCTGGCCCGCACCGACCCCGACGCCCCCAAGCACCGGGGCATTTCCTTCATCCTGGTGGATATGAAAACCCCCGGAATTCAGGTGCGCCCCATCATCAACATGGCCGGGGGCCATGAGTTCAACCAGATCATCTTTGACAATGTCCGCGTGCCCGTGGCCAACGTGGTGGGCGAGGAGAACCGGGGCTGGTACGTGGCGGTGACCCTGCTGGACTTCGAACGGTCGGGTATCGACTACTCCGCCATGGGCCGCCGCCTGCTGGACGAGGTGAAGGGCTACGCCGCCGAGACAAAACAGAACGGCCAGCCCATGCTGCAGAACCCCTGGGTGCGCAACCTGCTGGCCGACCGCTACATCGAGTGCGAAGTGGCCCGCCTGATGGCCTACAACGTGGCCTGGATGCAGGGCGAGGGACTGGTGCCCAACAAGGAAGCCTCCATGAGCAAGGTCTTCGGCAGCGAGACCCTCCAGCGGGTCACCATTGCCGGCATGGAGATCCTGGGTCTCTACGGGGCCCTGGACCGCAACGACAAGTTCGCCCCGCTGCGGGGCCGCATCCAGGAGCACTGGATGACCAGCTTCTCCCACAAGATCGCGGCGGGCACCTCCGAGGTACAGCGGAACATCATCGCCAGCCGGGGTCTGGGACTGCCCCGGGGATAGGCCCTTCGCAGAACAGAACAGCCAACCCAAAGGGGCGGGCCGCAAACCCGCCCCTGTTTAATTCCCATGCCGGGAAGCAAGCCCGCCTGGCGCCGGCTGCTATGCCGCAAAGACTTCAAACTGCTGGCTGTCCGCGCTGGACAGGGCATTGCGGCACCGCTGCAGGATGCGAAACACCGTCCGCACCGTCACCGAGAACCTTTCTGCCGCCTCTTCCATGGACAACCTCTCCTGCTGGATGGTGTACATTATCTTGAAGTCCCGGGCCAGCCTGCGGTTGCGCTGGTACCATACCGGGTCGTCGAACTTGCACTGGGGCAGCCGGCAGCTGAGGCAGCCGTCCGAAACCTCGCAGCCCGTGTCCTCGTAATGGCAAAACTCCGGTACGGAGTCCGTGGAATCCGAGAGCGCCGTCTTATCTTTCAAAACTGCCGTCATTGTCATCTCACTCACCTTCTTGCACAAACGTTTGTTCTAATTGCAAGCAAAGTATAGAACGGCCGTTCTGATAGTGTCAATGGGTTTTTCAGCCCAATTTTTGGTCAATTTCTTAAACTTTTGCCGGGTTTGACGCTCGCCCCGGGGGTTGCTATATTCGGCCCGCCCGGGGTCCACCAGCGAAAGAAAGAAGTCGTCCAGAGTCCCCGGGTAGCCCGTTAATCTTCAGGCGATTTCCACCGTGCCCGCCGGGCACACCATTCTTCAAGAACGAGGCACGAAATGTCCGAATACCAGACCATGACCTACCATCGCGATGGCCGCATCGGCTACGTCACCCTCAACCGGCCCCAGGCCCTCAACGCCGTCAACGACCAGTTCGAGGAGGACATTGCCGAGGCCCTGCTGGAGTTCGACATGGACGATGACGCCTGGGTGGCCATTATCCACGGCGAGGGCCGTGCCTTCTGCGCCGGCGCCGACATCAAGCAGCGGTTCGTGGAAATGACGCCCCGCCAGAGCGCCCTCCGTTCCCGGGGCACCAGCGCCGAAGGCTACCTGGCCCGCACCATCAACTGGAAGCCCGTCATCGCCGCCGTCCACGGCTATTGCCTGGGCGCGGGCCTCTCCCTGGCCGGCGAATGTGACCTCATCGTCGCCTCCGAGGAGGCCCAGTTCGGCATCACCGAAACCCGCCGCGGCCTGCCCGGGGCCCGCGTCTGGGCCAAGTGCAACGCCTTCATGCCCTCGAAAATCCTGTCGGAAATGGTGATAACCGGCGAGCCCATAGCGGCGGCCGAACTCTACCGCCTGGGCCTGATCAATCGCCTGGTCCCCACCGGCCAGCACCTGGACGCCGCGAAAGAGCTGGCCGGCAAGGTCCTGGAAGCCCCGCCCCTGGCCTCCCGCTCCGGCGTCCGCCTCACCCGCCGCCAGTGGGTAATGGACCTCTACGACGCCAACATGTACCTCCAGCCATTACAGCTGCACAAGACGGAGGACTTCCAGGAATCGGCCCGGGCCTTTGTGGAGAAAAGGAAGCCGGAGTATAGGGCGAGGTAGGGGGGTGAAGAAAGGATTTGCCGAAAATGAACTTGAGCATAGCAATAAATGCCCGGCCGGGGCTACGACAATTATTGGGACTGACGGCCTGCATCTACCTGTTGTTGCTGATTGCCTGTACTCCGGGGCAGGACGAGCCGGTGCAAGATCCGGGCGAATCTGCTGCGGATTCGCGCCAGTCTGCGTTCCCCTCTACGCCTTCTCCCGCTTCTGGAGCCCCATCGGTACCAGCTCTACAAGTGCCGGAGCCACGGTCTTCGACAATTGAGACCCTTGCTCCGGATCAGCTGCGGTCAAATTTGTCGCTCCAGCCGGAAACTCCCGTTCCCAAGGGTATCTTCAAGGTGATAAGTAGCGGCGACCTTCACACCTGCGCACTCAGGTTGGATGGATCCCCCGTATGCTGGGGCGATGACCATCACGGGCAGGCAACGCCGCCTGAAAATGAAAAGTTCAGGGCAATCAGCGCCGGCGATTATCATACGTGCGCATTGAAAATGGACGGTTCCCCGGTATGCTGGGGAACCCACTCCAGGTGGGGAGAAATTAACGCCCCTGAAGAGGAACGGTTTACTTCAATCAGTTCATACAGGGATCGAACTTGTGGTTTGAGAGAAGACGGGTCTATAGAGTGCTGGGGCTCAGAGTACTTTGGCCCAGTGGTTTCGCCCGAACTCCACGGATTTGTATCCGTCACAACTGGCTCACAGATTGGATGCGGATTGCGCGGTGATGATTCGATAGGCTGCTGGGCTTTGATTGAGTCGAGGGAGCAACCCGCAACTACGGAAGGCAAGGGCTACACTTCCGTAAGCAGCGGCGACAATTATTCCTGCGCTGTTCGGAAAGAGGGCCACTTGGAATGTTGGCAACATTACTCGTCAGCTGTGAGCATATCTGGGACGCCTGGCGGAGCGGACTTCATCACTGTTAGCGTCAGTGATGACTATGCCTGCGCTCTGCGGCGCTCTGGAATACCCGTTTGCTGGTTGCCATTGACCGATGGGTGCGTTGATTGTGGCCCCAGAGTAAAGAACTTTGGCCAACTCGACCCGCCGCCAGGGGTGCGATTGCGGCAAATCAGCGCTGGCCATTACCATGCCTGCGGCCTGGCTGAAGACGGCAGGGCCACTTGCTGGGGAGCAGGGCTATCAAATGCGCCGAGTGGGCAATTCATTGCCATAGACAGCGGAACTGACCAGACCTGCGGGCTTCGCGATAACGGTTCAGCTGTGTGCTGGGGCCCAATCGCCGGCTATTGGGGAGACAGCGAATACAGCAAAGGCGTACTAACTGAAATTTCTGCTGGCTCCTATGTTTGCGGGCTGCGGGACGACCAGGCTATTTATTGCTTTCCGCAACACTTTGGGCCCAGCGTGCCGCCCGAAATTGAGAAGTTCCTGAACGTGGAAACTGCAGGGTATCATGTTTGTGGACTAAAAGAAAATGGCAGCCTGGTGTGTTGGGGTTGGTCCCATTACGAATACGATGGTCCCGCATTGGATGACAGGCATTTTATTGATTTCACTTTGGGCGCATTTCAGGCGCAGGCCATAGTCTGCGGCCTGCTCAAAACCCGCCATGCAATCTGCTGGCACAATGCGGATGGCGGTGAAGATTATTCTCCCGTCACTTTTCTGCCTGAAGATCAGCAGTACTCGGCCATTAGCGCCAGCGATGAACACGTTTGCGCCATTCTCCTGGATCAGTCCCTTATATGCGCTCCTGGTGCACCGTTTGACCCTTCTCCGGCGCCCGCGGAAGGGCAGTTCATGGACGTCAGCGTTGGTGATGGTTTTGCCTGCGCCTTAAACCTGGACGGGTCCCCCGTTTGCTGGGGCAACCCCGGATACGGACGAACCTCCCCTCCCGGGGGTGAACGTTTCAAATCAATAAGTAGTGGCCGTACACACGCTTGCGGATTGCGCGAAGATGGAACTGTAGCGTGCTGGGGCTGGAACGACTTGGGTCAAACGAAGCCCCCCGAATAGACTTCAGCGCCTAGTACTCAGTCAAACTTGTTGTGAGAGATAGGGTCTGGGGCTGGAATTCTCT
>JAPPJA010000458.1 GCA_028874675.1 Chloroflexota bacterium | reverse complement strand
GACCTGGAGGACGCCGTTGAAATTTCCAACAGCGTCAAATTTGGCCTGTCGTCCTCGGTTTACACCCGCGACCTGCCCCGGGCTTACAGGTACATCAATACCGTGGAAGCCGGCATGGTCCACGTCAACGCCCCCACCCTGGGCGGCGAGGTGCACCTGCCCTTCGGCGGCCTGAAGGCGTCGGGCGTTGGGCAACGGGAACAGGGAGTGGAAGCGGTGGACTTCTTTAGCGAGGTCATCACCGTGTATATCGATTACGCCGATTCCGCAAGGTCGCAGGCTCGTTTCATTTAGACAGATGTATCTTCGGCAGAAGTAGTAGCAAATTCAGTAAGCTATAATTTAACCAATGATTTTGTTCGACTCGCAAGGCAGCTATTTGGTGCCACCACAAATCGCACTGGAAACCAGGCAAGGTAATCAAGTTCCAAATGAACAGCGACGTGAGGTTGCCCCACAAAGGATGAAAGCTGCGATGGAAGTGGTCAAAGCAAACCATCCAACCGCAGTGGAACGTTCTTTGAGAAGCACATACAACTGCATGGGTATGGTTTTTGCGAGCCGAAGAACCTGTATCGACATCGAGCATTTGGGGTTATTGCTTTCGGAAGACGGCTATCGAAAGCTCGACGCTGCAAGTGAGTTGCAAGTAGGCGACCTTGCGGTATATAGGGTTGATTCAGGAGATTTCTCACATGTTGGGGTAGTCTATTACTTGGGACCATTCAGGGTGGATGGTAGCCGTGACGTTTACGTCATGAGCCAGTGGGGCAGGGACGGCGAGTACTTACATCGTGTTGACGACGTAAATGTCAACTTAGGAACACCTACGGAATATTGGACGGACAGAACTTGAACTTGCAAGAAGCATTAGCCGAAATCGAAAGTCCCGAATTTGACACTAATGTGAATGTAGTTAGTGGTTCGAGAGCTTTTTTCAGGGCGGTCGCCAAAGAACCCTCAGTTATAGAAGCATCCCGACTAATTTTAGAGTCAGGGGATGTCAGAGAAGTCATGCTCGGTCGTATCATCGAGTTGTCTGCCGCCAACATAGACATGAGCTACGAGAATCCACACGACACCCCCCTGGCTGTGTTGCTTTGGTTAACCTATTACTCAGCACCTGAATTGTGCAAAGTCGCTGCCCTTTATGCTGCTAATGCAGCGAACTGTTGGTACGCAACCAAACTTGCCAACAACATAATAGCTCCACAGTCTGCAAGGAAAACCAGGGCAAACGTCATGGTCGGTGGAGATGTTGGGAATATTGGAACCAGCTCCTCGCTAACAACTATCATCAGAATGATGGATTACAGCAAAAGATACCGGTTTTTGGACAGAGCAGTTCCCAAATTTGCCTCTACCAAAATACAAGACCTCAGTTTCGGAGTGAGCTCTTGAAAGTTCTATGGGCAATCATTTGCGAAGGCACCTCGATTGATAAAGAAACAAACAATATTTCTCTTTTCAATGTGTTAGAGCTGGTTCAAGTTCCTGAACCTCCGACGGAGAATTGTAAGCCCGGGCGCCCTCCAGTAGCACCTTTTTCCTATCGAATTGTAGTGTCCTTTTGCCGTTCGGAACCTGACAGAGCTGAGCGCGGAGCCGGCAGGATTCGTTTGGTTTTCCCGACAGAACAGGTTGATGGTCTATTTGAAGAGTTTGACATAGATTTGGAAAACGCGGACCGTAATACTTTTGTCTGCCATATTCCTTTCATCCCGATAAGCGGTGAAGGCACATACACATATATAGTCGAGTCGTACACGGAACTTAGTGAGTGGCAACCTTTATTTGAAATCCCCCTAGAAGTATCCTTCGAAATTGGCAACTAGAAGTGGTCAGAAGTAGAAGGATCTAAGCTTCCCAGAGTATTGGACAGCACTTTTGGCCTTTTCAAGCGGACTACACTGAACAGACTGGTTATATTCAGTCTAGTTTTGCTTTCACTTGCCTGCGGCCCCTCAGACGAAGAACTGGCCCAGCTTATCGACCAGCGGGCTCGGGCCATTGTTGATGCCGTGCCCACCGCTACTCCGCAGGCGATTCCCACGCCGCTGCCCACGGCTACGCCCCAGCCCACGGCTACGCGTCCTCCGGAACCTACCCTCGTTCCCACGGCTACGCTGTTGCCGACCGTTACCGCCGCGCCAACCGCCACTGTCATGCCGTCGGCTACACCGCAACCTACGGCGACACCGGTAGTTTTTCCGCCCACGGCTACGCCGGCGCCCACGCCTACCCCCGTAACTTTCCCACCAACAGCCACGCCGGTCACGATTCCCAACACACCTACGCCCCAGCCAACAGCCACCCCCCAGCCGGTAACCGACTTCAGGGCAATCCACCAGCACGCCTGGCCGTCAGTTTTCATGATTGATACTCGCTTCAGCCGCGGGTCGGGGTGGCTGATCGAGCCCAACCTGATAATCACCAACGAGCACGTGGTTGATAACAACCGCACCGTCACGGTCCGCCAGGCCGAGGAACCGGAATTCACAGCCTCGGTCCTGGCCGTGGACAGGGAAAGAGACCTGGCATTGATAAGGTTTGACCCGGAGAAAGAGCCTTTGAGCAGCCGCGCCTCCCCACTGCCGCTGGGGAATGTGCCCCAACAGGACATAGCCCAGGAACTGATGGCCCTTGGATACTCTACGGTCTTCCCCCGGGACGACGGCACGGTAGGAGCAGCCTCAGCCAACCGAGGTGTGCTGTCCCAGGTGGTTTACATTGACGACGACCGGGAAGTCCGCAATCTCTTGATGGACGTGCCGGTGGACCCGGGCGACAGCGGCGGGCCGGTCTTCAACAGTGAAGGACAGGTTATCGGACTGGTACGGGCGGCCCAGACCACGGCAGGCGGCAAAAGAGTGGTCGGCACCTTTTTTGCCGTCCATGTGGACGAAATTCGGGAGGCCCTTCCGGACCTCAAGCAGGGAAGGTCAAGGTAGCTCCAGCCTGCGGTGAAACCCGTGACGGGAAATTCTTTTCCTGTACGGGAAGGCAAGGCGGAGGTGTATTTCCTACTGAAATTGACCATCAACAGGCTATTGTTTATTTGTTTGGCATAAGTACTGCTGATATAATCGCGGAAATACACCATAAACAATCCTGAATTGTCGAAAAAGGGAGGGAAATTATGGGATACACTCCACGACAACTGGGCCACGTGAACATCTACGTACGCAGCGCGGAGCGGGCCAGGGGCTGGTACGAAGACCTGCTGGGCCTGCATACCCATGGCTTCACGCCGGGGCGCGCCGCCTTCATGAGCGCGGACATCGGAAATTCCCACGAAATCGCCCTGGTGGAGGTGGGGGAAGACGCCGCCGGGCCACAGAGAGGCCAGGTTGGACTGAATCACATGGCGTGGTACATGCACAGCCTGGAAGACCTGGCGGAGCTGTACGAACGGGTGAAGGAGAAGAACATCCCCATAGTGAGGGTTTCGGACCACGGCCATGCCATCGGCATCTATATTCGCGACATGGACGGTAACGGCATTGAGCTCTCTTATGAGATGCCGGCCAGTGAATGGGGTCACGATCCTGACGGATACATGATTGGGGGAACCAAAAAGGGCCGCCTCTCCGGTCCCTGGGACGAGGAACTGGCGCGGCAGGCTCAGGCCACCGCTTAACGCAGGTTATCCACCAAGCTGGCGGGGTGGCCCGGAGCGATGGGAATCCAGTTACCTAATTCATACCGGCGCAATAGCCGGTCTGGAGGTTGAGGGAATGTCAGGAAGTTACAGCATAATGGTTGGAACTACGGGCGCGGGTTTGTTCCATAGCGCCGATTCCGGGGAGAGCTGGCGCCGGGTGGGCACCCCCTTTCCCGGGGAGTCACAGGTGCGGGCGCTAGCCGTCGACCCCAACAATGCCAGCGTCGTTTATGCGGGGGCGGAGAACGGTTTCTACCGCAGCGAGGACTCGGGCATGAACTGGGCCAGACTGGACTCGCCCATGGAGGGACTGAAGATCTGGTCCATCGCCGTGGACCCGGCCAACTCGCAGAACATTTATGTGGGCACAAGCCCCCCGTTCCTGTATCGGAGCAGGGATGGCGGCCAAAACTGGGAAAAGCTGTCGGCCGAAATAGCGCAGGAATGCGCCATCGGCGACCCTCGGGTCACGGCCCTGCTGGTGGACCCGGTTGACACCAACACAGTACTGGCCGGTGTGGAGATTGACGGCGTTTATGTCAGCCGGGACGGCGGCGACACCTGGAGTCACGTTGACCAGGGCATAACC
>JAPPJA010000553.1 GCA_028874675.1 Chloroflexota bacterium | reverse complement strand
ATGATGACCTCCACCAAGAAAGATCCGGTACTGGTAATACTTCAGATGACCGGCGCCTACGACGCGCTGAACACCTTCGTCCCCTACGGCGACCCCCACTACCAGGACTATCGCGATGTCCTGCGCCTTTCGGCGGACGACGTCCACGCCGTTGACGATTACGTGGGCTTCAACCCCGGTATGGGTCCCATCAAGGAACTCTACGACCAGGGCAAGGTTGCCGTTATGCAGGGCATCGGCTACCCCAACCCCATCCGGTCCCACTTCCGCTCCCTGGATATCTGGCACACCGCCGAGCCCGACAAGATGGTCACCGACGGCTGGCTGGGCAAGGCCATCCGGGACCTGGACCCCAACAAGGAGAACATCCTGACCGCCGTTAACTTCGGCCGCGGCCTCCCCCGCGCCCTGGCCGCCCCCGGCGTATCCGTCGCCTCGGTGGGCGACCTGGCCAGCTACGGCGTGCTCACCGGCATTGACGGCGAAGAAGAGCGCATGGACGCCCTGGACATTTTCGGCCGCATGTACTCCCCGATGATCGGCTCCGGCGCCGTCAACGACTACCTGTCCCAGACCGGCCTGGACGCCCTGAAGGGGGCCGACATCCTCAAGACCGCTCCGGATATGTACTCATCCAGCATTGAGTACGGCGGAAGCCCCTTTGCCCAGTGGCTGAAGAACATCGCCCAGGTCCACACCGCCGGCTTCGGCACCCGGGTGCTCTACACCGGCGTCAACCCCGGCACCTTCGACACCCACGCCAATCAGCACATCACTCTCCCCAGGCTTTGGGGTGATGTCACCTCCGCCATCGGCGACTTCTACCAGGACATGGTTGAGCATAACGCCAACGAGGAAATAGTCATGGTGGTCTTCACCGAGTTCGGCCGCCGGGTCAAGGAAAACGGTTCCGGCACCGACCACGGCTCCGGCGGCGTGGCCTTCGTCATCGGCGATGCGGTCAAGGGCGGCCTCTATGGCGAGTACCCGTCCCTGGAACCCGACAAGCTGGACGAGGGCGACCTGCGGTGGAATAACGACTTCCGCAGCACCTACGCCACCCTGCTGGAAGACTGGATGGGCCTGGACGCCCAGCCCATCCTCAACGGCAACTTCGAGAAGTTCGACTTCATCAAGTAACAACCGGGAATCAGCGGCAAAGGCTGGTGGCGCAACGCTGCCAGTCTTTGACTTATCCGGTGGCTGAACTGGCTCCCAGGGTTTTGTTGGTTTCTCATCAGGTAGGGGCGGGTTTGAAACCCGCCCCTACGGAAATGGTAAATGCTCCAACCGGAACGTACAGCCAGCGGAATGAACGCTCAAAGAAGCAATTAGCGAGGAAAGATGGTCACTACCGAAATTGCTCCCATAACCTTCGAGTACAGCCATACCATCGGGCGGCAGGAAAACCGCAGCGGGTCCGGCTTCTTCTATCCCGTGGACATCGTGGTCAGCGGCAAGAACCAGTTGTCCGTCATCAGCCGGGGCTCGGAAACCCCCGCCTTCTTCCCCTGCAAGCGGGTGACGGTCTTCACCGTGGACGAACAGCTGCTGCAGGAATTCGGCCAGAAGATTCCCCCGGAAGAGGCCGATGAGAATGCCCCCGCCGGCACCTTTATGTGGCCCACAGCGCTGACCGTGGACAACCAGGGCAATACCTACGTTGCCGACGAGTGGCTGCAGCGCATCACCGTATTCAACAAGGACGGCGAATGCACCGGGACCTGGGGCAAACAGGGCAGCGGCGAAGGCGAGTTCAACAAGCCTTCCGGCCTGGCCTGCGATGCCAACGACAACGTTTACCTGGTGGACAGCTACAATCACCGGGTCCAGGTCTATACCGGCGAAGGCCAGTTCAAGTTTCAGTGGGGCAGCGAGGGCAGCGGCGACGGCCAGTTCAGCTTCCCCTGGGGCGTCGAGATTGACCACGAAGGCAACGTCTGGATTGCCGACTGGCGCAACGACCGAATCCAGAAGTTCACGGCCGACGGCCAGTTCCTGATGAAGTTCGGCTCCTCCGGCGACGGCGACGGCCAGCTTAACCGCCCCACCAAGGTGGCGGTGGACAAGGAAGGCATCATCTATGTGGCCGACTTCAAGAACGACCGGCTGCAGGTCTTTGATGCCCAGGGCAACTTTATGACCAAGCTCCTGGGCGAGGCTACCCTGTCCACCTGGGGTCGGGAGCGGGTGAACCTGGATCCCACCATCGTCAAGGCCCGGGAAATGGCCCACAACCTGCACGAAAGGGAAAAGCTGTTCCACGGCCCCATCTCCGTAGATGTGGACGACGAGGGCCGCATCTACGTGCTGGAGTGCCCCCGGCAGCGGCTGCAGGTGTACCACAAGCAGCACGCCATCTTCGGCGGCGGTCAGCTGTAGTCCGCCATTCCCACAATTGCGGCAAGCCAATAATCGAGGCCCCGGAAAATTCCGGGGCCTCTCTCATTGTCCGGTAACAGCCTCGGAAATTGCCGATGGCTCTTGGACCGCAATTGGAGAACGGAGGCGAGCCCTGCGGCATCGCCTCCGTTCTCTACTGGTTTATCCGAGAGCCAGGCTCGTTGGGTTGCAGCACAGGCCCGGGCCGCTGTTGCTGGCTGGGGCTACTGGGAGTTAGCCAGCACCTCCTCCACGGAACCATGCATGGGGTTCTGGCCGCCGAACACCGTGCCCGACACGCCGTTCTCGAACTTGGCCAGGACCAGGTCATATACCGACTGGGGGTAGGGTACGTAGCCGACTTCGGCGGCCAGTCCCTGGCCCTCACTGCCCAGGAAATAGCGGACGAACTCGGCTATGTGCGGCGTCTGGGCCGCATCCTTCCGCACGTAGATGAACAGGGGGCGGGACAGGGGGGCATAGGTTCCGTCGTTGATGTTGGCCTCGGTGGGAGCGACGCAGCCGCCGCCGCCATCCACCTCCACCGCCTTGAGCTTGCCGGCGTTCTCCTGGTAGTAGGCGTAACCCAGGTAGCCCACCCCGTTCTTCCCGCCGGATACCCCCTGGATGATCAGGTTGTCATCCTCGGAAGCGGTGAAGTCGCCGCGTGAGGCGCCCGACTCGCCGCCGATGATTTCGGTGAAGTAGTCGAAGGTGCCGGAGTCCACGCCCGGGGCATACATTTCCATCTCGTCGGCAGGCCAGCCGGAACGCACCTGCTCCCACCGGGTCACCACGTCTTCGGCTTCCGGGGCCCACATGGTGTTGAGTTCCTCAACCGTCATGCACTGGACCCATGTATTGTCCCTGTTGACGATGACGGTAAGGCCGTCAATGGCCACGGGAATCTCGATGTACTCGATTCCTGCATCGGCGCAGAGCTGGACCTCGCTGGCCTTGATGGGGCGAGAGGCATCGGAGATCTGGATCTCGCCGTTGCAGAACTTCTTGAAGCCGCCGCCGGTGCCGGATACACCCACGGTGACCCGCACGTTACCTTCAGTGAGGTAGCCGTATTCCTCAGCCACGGCCTCGGTAATGGGGAACACCGTGCTGGAGCCGTCAATTTCAATGTCGCCGGTTAGCTCGGCATACTCGCTGGTGTCCAGGGCCTGGGGCATGGCCTCGACCTCGCCTGTGCCGGCAGCGGGAGGCTGCTGGGGGGAATCGGAGGCGTTGCTGCCTCCGGTCTGTTCCGGCTGGGCCGATGCGCCGCAGGCAATAAGGACTATCGAGACTGCAATTGCCCCAAAAATGAAGGGAATGGTCCAACCCTTTACGCTCGAATACCGGGATCTTTTGGGTGACATTTTTCCTCCTGTCGGTTCTGGTTGGCGGTTTGCCGAAATTTTTACCGGAGCAGGATCCGCTCCGGGCTCGCTGGGCAGACCTGGCTTCGTGGAGAGCGGGACCGTGGTTAAAGTTTCTCCCACATTCCAGGGTTGCGGCGGAGAACATGGCCCGCTGCCCATCCGCAGATTAGGCTATGCCAGGTCTTTCAAGGGGCAATTAGATTGCCATTAAGCCCTGTTTAAGGTCGGGTTAATTGTCGGTTAAAGTGCATATCACAGCCGTTGCGCCAACGGGAGACCCGGGATGCGCGGGCGCGCCAGGCCCTTCAAACGCCCCGCGACTGCGCAGGTTTAACACTCTGTTAAACCGCAGTTAACCGGTGGATGATGTAAAGTTAGATCTCCAAAGCTATAGTAGCAAGTCGCATTGCGCCGGAGACCCGACAAATGCTGGTCTCGAACAAGAAGGAAATCGGGGAAATACCTTTGCTGAAACGCTCTGTTGCCGAACTGCTGGGCACCTACGGAA
>JAPPJA010000569.1 GCA_028874675.1 Chloroflexota bacterium | reverse complement strand
GGAGACCCTACATGTACTACCCGGGCATGCCTAACCTACTGGGGCGCCTGAAGGACCTGCCCACAATGATTGTGTGGGGCAGGGAGGACGAATTCGTCCCCCTCAGCGCAGGCCAGGTTTATCACGATTCCATCCCCGGCTCGCGGCTGGAGGTTCTGGACAGCTGCGGGCACATGCCCCACGTAGAAAAGACCGAGGAATTCCTGGGTCTGGTCAGGCAGTTCTTCGCCTAGCCTGCGCAGCCCTGCGCTTCTCCACAGCAGCGATGGGAGAGGCCAACCGACCCTCCACCCAAATCCAGGAGGTACAAGGGAATGTTTATCGGGTACTTCACCGAGCGGCCCTACCAGGACCAGCGGTCCGGCTACTTCGGCGCCACCGGCAAGCCCATCATGGACTTGACCGTCAGCAACGAAATCTACGACGCCAAGCTGGGCGCCGAATTGTACAACCGATACCTCGACGAGAAGATGTACGCCGAGGAAATGGGCTTCGACGGGCTGATGCTCAACGAGCATCACGGCACCCCCTTCTGCATGGGCGGAGCCATGAACGTGGAGGCCTCCATCCTGGCGCGTATGACCAACCGGGCAAAGATTGTCCTGCTGGGAAACATTCTCCCCATTTGGGACGATCCCCTGTGGCTGGTTGAACAGCTTTCCATGATTGACATGATCTCCCGGGGTCGCCTGGTTTCCGGATGGGTCCGAGGGACGGGACGAGAGAGCGTGGCCCACAACTCGCCGCCACCCTATAACTGGGAGCGGTTCCAGGAGGCCCACGAGTTCGTAGTAAAGGCCTGGACCACACCTGGCCCCTTCCGCTGGGAGGGAAAGCACTTCCAGTACCGGCACGTCAACCCCTGGGTGCGGCCCTACCAGGAACCCCATCCGCCCATCTGGCTGCCGGGAGTGGTAAGCCGTGACTCCCTCATGTGGGCGGCGGAAAAGCGCATTCCCTACATCATGCTGGCCACGGAAATGGAACCCACCAAGTTGGCCTTCCAGCTTTACCACGACACCGCCGCCGAGCACGGCTACGAGTCGGGCCCCCAGAACATTGGCTACCTCTGGAAGGTTCACGTTGACGAGACCGAGGAACTGGCGGAGGAGACTGCCCGCAAGTATGTGCAGGGGCCCAGCAACCCCTTCCTGGCAGGCAACGAGGGAACGGTTAATCCCGCCCTGGTAAACCTGCCCGGCCTTACTTCCCGCACCCGTGTCCTTCCCACCCAGGCGGTGGCGACGGCGGCCCGGGGCGGTACCGGCGGCGTGGCCGGAGTACTGGGAAGGCCCTACGAGCAGCAGATTGAAGACTACACCATTATCACCGGTACACCGGATACGGTAATCAAGAGGATTCGCCACGTCCTGGAATACATCCGACCCGGCAGCATCTTCTTCTGGGATGGCGACGGCGCCATGACCCACGACGACGCCATGCGCAGCCTTCGCCTGATGGGGCAGGAAGTAATTCCCGCCGTTAAGGAAATAGCCAAGGAGCTGGAACTGCCGGGCCCCTTTGAGGTGGATCCCGCCACGGGGAAGGACCTGACCAAGGAGGAGGCCGCAGCCCCCACTGCGGATGATTAGCCTCTCTCCCCTCACGTTGCCAGGTAATGCAGGGGCGGGTTGGGAACCCGCCCCTGCCGATTCCCACCATATCGCGAATTCCAGCTCAGGGTTACCGGATAAATGGCTTCTGAATTTTCCACAGACGTGCTTGTCATCGGTGGCGGGCCCGCGGGCAGCGCCGCCGCAACCATGCTGGCACGCCAGGGCTGGCAGGTGTTGCTGCTGGAAAGAGAACTCTTCCCCCGCGAACACGTGGGAGAATCCCTGCTTCCGGCCAGCATTCCCATCCTGGAAGAGCTGGGAGTCCTTCCGGCAGTGGAGGCCCAGGGCTTCGTAAAAAAGCTGGGGGCCACCATGGTGTGGGGACGAGAGCGGGAACCCTGGAGCTGGTTCTTTGGCGAGACCAACCGCCGCAATCCCCATTCCTACCAGGTCTGGCGCCCCACCTTCGACCACCTGCTGCTGGACAACGCGGCCGCCAACGGCGTGGAAGTGCGCCAGGGCTGGCGGGCCACGGAAATCCTGTTGGCGCCCCAATCTTCTCACTCCCTCGAAAGGCCGCAATCTGAAGGGGCTGTCAGCCAGCAATCCCCCGGCGCAGATGCTTCGGCCCCCGTTGTACGCTGCCTGGACCATAATGGCCTGCAGCGACTGATTCCCGCAAGATTCGTTGTTGACGCCTCCGGTCAGAACGGACTGCTGGGAAGGCAGCTGGATCTTCGCCAGTGGGACGAGTCTTTCCGTAACCTGGCCGTTTATGCCTACTACCAGGGCGCGGAACGGCTGCCCCCGCCGGCGGATACCAACATCTTCATCGAGTCATATGCCCATGGCTGGTTGTGGACCATCCCCCTGCACACGGGCCAGGCCAGCGTTGGCGCGGTAGTTGATCAGCAAATAGGGGAAGAACAGGTCAGGGAGCTGGGGCTGGAACGCTTTTTGACGGACCAGCTGGCGGAGGCACCTCACACTGCGGGCATGCTGAGGAATGCCCAGAAGGTATCGGGCCCCTTCGTCGTCAAGGACTGGTCCTATGCCTGCGACAACATCGCCGGCGATGGCTACGTGCTGGCCGGAGATGCCGCCTGTTTCATTGACCCCCTGTTCTCTTCCGGAGTTCACCTGGCCCTGATGTCGGGCGTCCTGGCTGCGGCCTATGCCACCACTGCGCTGCGCAATCCCGAAATGGGTCCCGCTGCGGCCCAGGTTTACGCGGAGCTGTACATGAAGGAGTACCACCATTTTCGCGAAATGGTGCGGCTCTTCTATTCCAGCAATCGCACGGTGGATTCCTATTTCTGGGAGGCTAGGCGAATCCTGGAAGGTCAGGACGGCGCGGATTCCGGCCTGTCTCCCCGGGCGTCCTTCATCCAGGCGGTGGCGGGCCAGCCACCCCGGGGCTACGAACGGATGGTGCTGGAACGCGGCGCGGCGCCAGCGGCATTCGCCGAAAACGTCCGCGCTGTCGAGGAAGACCGTATTAGACGGCAGTCTGAAATCCAGGGCCTTCTGGAGCCGCGCAACGGTCAGCCGCCGCGGATTCTGGACTCAGCGCCCCGGCTGGGTCCCGGGGTACGGGTGGAGCGCAAGCCCGTGCCAGGAGACGGGGTATTCGAGTGGGGTTACGTGCTGGTAACCGACGGCCATCCGGAGGGCTTGCCCTGCAGCAACCTGGTGGCGCGCCTGGCAACCATGGTTGACGGACAGACCACCGTCCGGCAGATATTGACCGCCCTGGCTTCGGAAGCGGAACCCGCCCAGCAGGAACAGCTGCTGGGCAGCGTGGTAACGGCCCTGCAGATTCTCTACGTGGACGGAACGATAGCCGGGCTGTAAAATTCAACCACCTGTATCTGACAATTAATACCTCTCCGAATCCCGACTCTGCTGTGCTGTTCTGCACCATAGAAAACAAGGAGGCGCCGCAATGAGCCTGAACCTGCCCGACCGCATGAAATTTGGGATATTCCTGGGCCCCTTCCACCGGGTTGGCGAGAACCCTACCCTGGCTATGGACCGGGACATGGAACTGATCGAGTGGCTGGATTACCTGGGCTATGACGAAGCCTGGGTTGGTGAGCATCACAGCGCGGGTTGGGAGACCATCTCGTCTCCCGAGTTATTCATTGCCGCCGCCGCGGAGCGCACCAAGCATATCAAGCTGGGTACCGGGGTCATCAGCCTCCCGTATCACCATCCCTTTATGGTGGCCAACCGCATGGTGCAGCTTGACCACATGACCCATGGGCGGGTTATGCTCGGGGTGGGCCCGGGAGCGCTGCCCGGCGACGCCTATATGATGGGTATTGACCCCACCACCCAGCGGGAAAAGATGGACGAGGCCATGGGCATCATTCTGCGCCTGTTTACCGAAGACGAACCCATCACCTACAAGAGCGACTGGTTCGAGTTGCGGGAAGCGATGCTGCAACTCAAGCCCTACCAGAGGCCCTACATGCCCCTGTCGGTGGCCTCGGTACAGTCGCCGGCCGGCGTGGCCATGGCCGGAAAGTACGGCGCATCGGTGCTGACCATCACCGTGCCCCGAGACCCGTCGGCCGGCCCGTCTAACCTGGGCGCTTTATGGGAAATTGCCGAAACTTCAGCGGCAGAGCATGGGCAAACGGTGGACCGGCATGAGTGGCGGCTGTCCGTCCCCTGCTACCTGGCCGAAGACCACGACCAGGCGCTGGAAGAGGTCAAACTC
>JAPPJA010000230.1 GCA_028874675.1 Chloroflexota bacterium | reverse complement strand
AACTTCCCAGGGAAAATTCTAAGACCCTTAAAACCAAGTTTGACTGAATACTAGGGGCCCTTGCCGATAACCCCTTGCTCCTTGAGCCTGGCAATGTCGGCTTTCCCGTACCCCAGTTCATCCAGTACCTCATCGTTGTGCTGGCCCAGCAAGGGCGGTGGCCGCTTGATTTCGGGTGGCGTCTCTCCCAGCTTCAGAGGCGAGTTGGGAATCTTAAGGTCGGGCACGTTCGGGTGGGAGAGTTCCGCAATCATATTTCGGGCATTGACCTGCGGATTGTTGACCACGTCGTCCACCCGGTTGATGGGGCCGCAGGGCACTCCGCACTGCTCGATTATGTCAACCCACTCGGCCACCGTCTTCGCCTGGAATATGTCGTTCAAGACCTGGACGCACTCTGCCCGGTGCACCACCCGGTCGTCATTTGTCTTGAACCGTGGGTCCTCCATCAATTCCGGGTGCCCCACGCCCTGGCAAAAGCGTTCCCACAACCCCTGGTTTGCCACTCCCAGGATGAAGTAACCATCCAACGCCTGAAAACTTTGGTAGGGAACGAGGCTGGGATGCCCCGAACCCATGCGCTGGGGAACGACGCCGGTGGCCAGGTAGGCGGTGGCATGGTAGCTGAGCGCCGCCACCTGTCCGTCCAGCAGCGCGGCCTCCAGGCGCTGGCCCTGGCCGGTCTGACGCTTGTGGTACAGGGCAGTCACCACCGAGCCAAAGGCCATCATTCCGGTAAACAGGTCCACCAGCGAAAACCCCACCCTCAGAGGCAGCCCGTCGGGTTCGCCGGTCAGGTCCATCAGTCCGCTGTAAGCCTGGATAATCAGGTCGTACCCCGGCTTTTCGGCCATGGGCCCGGTGCGGCCATAACCCGATATCGAGCAATAGACAATGCCCGGATTTATGCCGCGGATTTCCTCGTACCCCAGCCCCATGCGTTCCAGGGCTCCGGCCCTGAAGCTCTCTATCAGGACATCGGCATCCTTCGCCAGGTTCCGGACAATTTCCAGCCCCTCCTTCTCCCGAAGATTAAGGCTCAGACTCCGCTTGTTCCGATTGAAGGAAACGAACTGGGTGCTCTCCCCATTCCAGAAAGGCGTCCACGAACGGGTTTCATCCCCCCGTTCCGGTTCCTCTATCTTGATAACATCCGCGCCCATATCCCCCAGCATCATCGTGCAGAAGGGACCGGCCAGGGTGCGGGTCAGATCGACTACCTTTATGTTTTCCAGAGCCGCGGCCATGGGCATCAATCACCTGTCCGGCAAACTGCGCACCTGTCCAGCAAACTGCGCGAAAGCCACGTACAGTCCAGGGCAGTCCCGAAGGTATGCGCGCGCCGGAATTATAGCACGCCCCAAACCCGCTGGACCGGCAGACGTTGACCGCCCCACCGGTCTGATGGTAGGTTACCTGCACCTTGACCCTGTAGCTGAGATCATGACAACCGGACAGGATGGCCCCCGCATAGTGGTGCTGGGGGGCATTAACATCGACCTTGTGGCAATGACTCCCCGATTTCCCCAGGCCGGAGAAACGGTAGTCGGCAGCCGCTTCCTGACATACGGCGGCGGCAAGGGAGCCAACCAGGCGGTGGCCGCGGCCCGAATGGGCGGCCGGACCTCAATGGTTGGCCGCGTGGGAGACGACATTTTCGCCCCTCAGGCCCTGCGGGCGCTGGTGGATTCGGGCGTAAATGTCGAAAGCGTAGGGATAACGCAGGGCGAGAGCACTGGAATCGCGGTCATCAGCATTGACGACATGGCCCAGAACCAGATTATCCAGGTGCTGGGCGCCAACAACACCTGCGGCGAGGAAGAGGCAGCCCAGGCGCTTGCCCTCCTGGAAGGCTCCTCCGCTCTCCTGCTGCAGCTGGAAGTCTCGGTGGAACTGTCCCTGCGCTGCGCCCAGGCCGCCAGGGACCGGGGAGTAAGGGTTATCCTGGACCCCAGCCCCGTTCGCCCCCTGCCCGAGGCCTTCTATTCCTGCTGCGACATCATCACCCCCAACGAGACCGACGCCCAGGCCCTGGTCGGCAAGCCGGTTACCGACCCAGCCTCGGCCGGCGATGCCGCAAGAATTCTCCTGGACCGGGGCGTTGGCGCCGCAATAATCACCCTGGGGCCGCAGGGAACCTACTGGGCCACCAGGGAAGGCAGTGAATTCGTCCCCGCCTTTCCCGTCAACGGCATTGACTCGGTGGGGGCGGGCGACGCCTTCAACGGCGCCCTGGCCGTAGCCCTGGCCGAGGGAAATGACCTGGGCGGCGCCGTAAGAATCGCCTCGGCGGCGGGCGCCCTCTCCGTAACCAAAAGCGGCGCCCAGGACTCCATGCCCGCCCGTGCCGAGGTTGAGGAGTTGCTGCACTCCGGCCGGCCCGGTGGCCGCCAGGGCTGAAATGGAACAACAAGACAGATTCTGTCCGGGCTGCGCTACCGAACTGGAACTCAAGGAGTCCGGCGGCGCCACTCGCCCGGTATGCCCCGCCTGTGGTCGTGTGGTGTACTACGACCCCAAGGTGGCGGCGGTGACGCTTATCAGCCGGGGGGAAAAGGTACTGCTGGTAAAACGGGCCAACTTGCCCGGCTACGGCCTCTGGAGTGTTCCCGGTGGTTACGTTGACCGGGGTGAGGTAGTTGAAGAAGCCGCCGCCAGGGAAGTCCTGGAGGAAACGGGACTGGAGGTGGAAGTCGGTGGCCTGATTGGCCTTTTCTCGGAAGCGGGGCGCCCCGTCATCGTGGCGGCTTTTAGCGGCGCCGAGACGGGCGGTACCCTCTCCCCCGGCCCCGAAGCTCTGGAGGTGGGGTTTTTCGCCCTCGACGATCTCCCTCCCATGGCCTTCCAGGGCGACTCCATCATCCTCCGGCGCTGGGCCGAAGGCAAAAAGAGCTGAATGCAACCCTTCCCGGCAGTCTTCCTTATTCCAGGAGTTAGGGCGGGCCATCCGACAGCGCTTCTCGTCCGGTGACATGGTTTCCGTTTTCCGCAACGCCGTGAAATCCGCCGTTAACCTGGTCCTGCCCACTTACTGCCTGGGGTGCGGCATCCAGGGAGACGTCCTTTGCCCTGCTTGCGCAACCACTTTGCCCCGGCTGGAACCGCCTTTCTGCGACATTTGCTCCGATCCGGGCATCGCCGGCGTCTGCCGCCCCTGTCGGCTTCAGTCCCGGTTCTTAACTGCAAACCTCTCGGGAATCAGATCGCCATACCTGATGGAAGGGCCGCTGAGAAAAGCAGTCCATTCATTCAAGTACGGAAATGCCCGGGTGGCGGCCGATTGCCTGGGAAATCTGCTGGCGGACTACTTCAGGGACAATTCCCTGCCCGGCGACGTGCTGATTCCCGTTCCGCTCCATCGGAGCAGGTTACGGCAGCGGGGATACAACCAGTCGGAGCTGCTGGCCAAAGTGGTAGGCAAGGCATCGGGCTTGCCGGTTGAGACCGGCCTGCTCACCCGAGTCCTCAATGCGCCGCCCCAGGCCGGTTCACCCGACGTCAACAGGCGCCGGACCAACACGTCCGGCGCCTTCAGGTGCGGTACCAATACCACAGGTCTCGCCTGCATTCTCGTGGACGACGTCTGCACCACGGGCAGCACCCTGGGCGCGTGCGCCGGGGCGCTGGCTGAGGCCGGAGCCTCGTCCGTCTGGGCCCTCACCCTGGCCAGGGAGAAGCTGGAACCCAGACTTCTTGGGGCGTAGGCTAGGGCTCACTCCTGTCCCAGTCGGGCAGGGCGTGGTAGCCCACGAAGGGTATGTCAACCCTGGCTTCCAGTCCCTGGGCCTTCTTCAGCCGCTGGATGTTGTAGAGGTGAGTAAGGTACTCAAAGTAGCGGTGACGGAAGGTGGCTTCCAGGGTTATGTAACCCCACGGCGGGTCATCGGGCTCCTCCCTTACCCCGGAAGGATGGGCATTCAGCCAGTGAAGCTGGCCGCTAACGGAACTCCTCAGTTCCCTGCTCCGCATGGAGTCCACCGTCTCCGATTCCAGCACTGAACAGGCGAAGTCCAGGCTCTTGCGAAGCACAGCAAATATGGACTCCACCTCCCAGTACTTATCCTCGTCCAGGCGCCGGTCGTAGGGCGACTCGATAATTCCTTCCCAGTCGTCGATTTCCGGCAATCCGTCGGCGAAAAGGTTCTCGCCCCACCGGAGCAGCAACCACCGGAAGTCTCCCGATGCCACGTGGCTCAGGTTCCGTCGTATGCTCCATTCGCTCCAGCCCCACCTGTCCGATTCGAAATCCAGCTGTTCGTCACTGAGGCCTTCCAGTTCCTC
>JAPPJA010000419.1 GCA_028874675.1 Chloroflexota bacterium | reverse complement strand
TCCGAGGACGACGTGGTTTCCCTGGACGTGCACCACTGCTACGTCCGCGCCACCGTGGGCACCGAGCGGATGCCTCCCTTTTCCATGATGGTCAGGAAGCCCGAGCCGGGCAGCCTGGCTGTGGCCCACCGCATCCGCGACGGCGCCTCGGCCTATCTCACGCCGGAGACGGAGATCGCCGCCCAACAGGAGCGGGGCCGCCAGCGGGTCCACGAGTACCGCCGGGAGGTGGAGCGCATCCGCCAATCCCAGAACCCGCCGCCGGACCAGAAGCAACCGCCAGCGTCCAAGAACCTGAACCGGGACGGGCAGCGCAGCAAGCACTTCCAGCCGCCCACCGGAGGGGAGAAGGCGGAAGCGTCGGATGACCAGCACCCCGAAACGCGGGATGTTGAAGCCGAGGGTGAAAATCTCAGTCCCTACCGCCAGATGCTCATTGAGCGCCAGCAGGCGAAGGAGAGTAGCGGGGAGGCCCACGAATGACGCCCAACCACTGCGAGGCCGACGCATTGCGCCGACTGGCCGATATGCCCTACCTGGACCGGCTGGAACTGGCCGCCCTCACCGGGTGGTCCCGGGGCGCGGTGTACGGGGCCGTTGGCCGGTTGGAAGAACGGGGGATGGTGGAAGCCGTCCCCCACGCCTCGCCCCTGGTTCCCCCCACCCGCCGCCACGCCCTCACCGCTGCCGGAGTGGAGCGCCTGGCGGAGTTGGACGGCGTATCCCTGGAAGAACCGCTCTTCCTCCTGCCCGTTTCCCGTCAGTGGCGGCGCGGCCTGCTGGAACGCCTGGACGCCGTGGCCGTCATCTACCGCCTGGCCTCGGCCATAGGCCAGGTATTTCACCCCCTGGTCTTCCGCTGGTATCGGGCCATGCCCCTGGACGCCGCCATCGCCCTGCCCGACGGCAGAAGCGTGGCGGTGGTGCGCCAGGGCAACACCAGCGACCGCACCGCCTTCGCCAAGCGCCTCTGGCGGCTGGGACAGTTGCCGCCCACCAGCGCCGTCCTCATGCTGCTGCCCGACGAGGTGCGTTTGCGCCAGGCCCGAAGGTTGGCAACATCCCTTCCAATGGCGGCGTTCCTGGCGCTGGAGGGCGAGGTTGCTTCCGCCGGGGCCGGGGCCGCCGTCTGGCGCATCCCCTCGGCTCCCACTCCGTTGGATCTGCAAACGGCATTGGCCCACACCGACCCGCCCCGAACCTGGCCCCTGCGGAAGCCGCCGCAACGGGCTGCGATCCCAGATGCTTTGCAACCCGAGGCCGACTGCCTGCTGCCCTCAACGCTCAAGCCGGTGGAAAAGCGGGCCGCCGACCTGCTGGCCGACTGGCCCTGGCTGTCGCCCCGACACCTGGGCGCAATTCTCGGCGTGAAGCGGTCGCGTTTGTCCCAGGTGACGCAACGGCTGGCCGAGTCGGGTCTGCTGGTTGACGTTGCCGTGGAAGGCGACCGCCGCCTGGCCCTCTCCGATAGGGGGTTGGTGATGCTGGCCCGCCGGGACCGCACCTCGGTGGGCGAAGCCCGCAAGCGGTGGAGCGCCCGGCCCCTGGACATGGGCGCCCCACTGGACTGGCGGAACGTGGCCGGAACCCGGACTAGGCAGCTCCTCCGCAACGTCGAGCACACCAGCGCCGTCCACGCCTTTGTCGCCGCCCTGACAAGGCAGGCCCGTTCCCGCTCGCGGGAGATCGTCCAACTGGACCCTCCCCGCCGGGCCTCCCGCTACTTCCGGCACGACGGAAAACTGCGCTCGGTCCACCCCGATGCCTTCGGCATCGTCCGGCGAGGCGAAAATAGCTGGCCCTTCTTCCTGGAGTGGGAGCGCCGCGCCGTGCGGCCGGCGACCATGGCCGCCCGCGTCGCCCCCTACCTGCGCTATTACGCCACCCCCAGGCCCACCGACGACCACGGCGTCCAGCCACTTGTCCTGGTGGTCTTCGACGACGACATCGCCCTGACCCACTTCCTGGCGGTCGCCGACCGGGAGATGGAGCGCGCCCGGGTGCGGGTGCCGCTGCTGGCATCCCACCGGAAGCTGGTGGAGAGCGCCGGGCCGCTGGGACGAGCCTGGACTTCACGCAGCGGCGACCCGCCCGACTACGCCTTTCAACCCCGCTGAACTGTTGTCACCTACCCGAAAGGAGGAACCCATGAGAATCTACTACGTGATGGAGATACGGGGCCGCCGCTGCCACGTCCTTTCCGCCCTGGGCGTGGACGCCCGGACCTGGAACCGGCTGTACCGCCGGGTCCGAGAATGGCGGCGGCATTCGGAACAACGCTGCGGCATCCCCGCCAACGGCGGGTTGCGCCTCAGCGAATTGGCGGACGGCGCCACGCTGTCCTGCGGTTGCGGCTGCCACGCGCAACGGGTGTCCCAAAATCAGGCGGCCATGATTGCCCAAGGGCTGCGCGTCGTCGAGGACTTTGCCGTGGAGACCGGCGCCGTCGGGATTATCAACGTCTGCCTGGACATGGACGAAACGCCCGCCCATCGCCGGGTTGCCCTGGACCGCCTCTTCAACCGGGTCAACGCCACCGCCGCCCATGACGGAGGCTACGCCCTCCTAATCTTCGGCCAGGAACCCGACGAAACCGTGGTCCGCACCTGGGAACGGCTGCGCAGCCACAACCCGGTGCCCGTGCGTGTCGGCGCCTGCGGCGACGGCTGGCACACCCGCAACCTGCCCATCGACCGCATCATCGGCGGCCCCGTCTTCCGCAGCCCTGAAAGCGACTGCCTGCTCCAGGTCGCCGGACTGGTAGCCCATGCCCTGCTATGGCGGGAGGAACCTGTCGCCGGCGTGGACGCCGACGTTTTCGCCGTCCTGGACCGCGCCCTGAACCGGAGGGCGTCAAAGACAGACCCTCACGGGGTGGTCAGGCATTAAAAAAATGGGGATCGGTCACGACAAATCTCTGGTTACGAGATGACGCGCCGCTCCCGGTTATGCCATACTTTTGTTGAGGTGTGGCGTGACCAACTTTGCTGACAAGACGGTCTGGACCGGGGATAACCTGGATATTCTGCGCGGCCTCAATTCCGCGTCGGTTGACCTCATCTACCTGGATCCGCCCTTCAACTCCAACCGCAACTACGCCGCCCCGTTAGGCAGCGCCGCCGCTGGCGCCGCCTTCAAGGACACCTGGACCCTCTCGGATCTGGACGTGGCCTGGATGGGACTGATTGCCGACCAGCATCCGGCCATCTACCGTGTGCTGGACACGGCGGGCCTGTTCCACGGCAAGGGGATGCAGTCCTACCTCTGCATGATGGCGGTGCGCTTGTTGGAAATGCGCCGCGTAATGAATGATACCGCCTCCATTTACTTGCACTGCGACCCAACGGCCAGCCACTACCTCAAGTTGCTCATGGACGCCGTGTTCGGGGCCGAGCTGTTCCTGAACGAGATGTCCTGGAAGCGGTCCAGCGCCCACAGCGACACCCGCCAGGGAATGCGACGCGCCGGCAAGATCCGGGACGTTCTGCTGGTTTATACCAAGACCCGTGACTACGTGTGGAACTCTCAGTATATGCCCTACACCGAGGATTACCTGGAAACGGAGTACCGGCACGTTGCTCCGGACGGGCGCCGCTACAAGGAAACCGACGCAACGGCGGCCAAACCCGGGGGTGACACCGAATACCAGTGGCACGTCAAGCGCCCCGTCGGGGAAAAGGTCAGGTGGTCCGCAGACCTGACCGACGAGCACCTAGACCCCCAACCTGGCTGGGAGTACAGGGCCGTAATTCCGTATCGAGGCCGCTACTGGGCCGACTCGAAGGCCAACCTTTCCGTTTTCTGGAACGAAGGCAGACTGGTCCACCGGGAGACAGGTATGCCCCGGTTGATGCAGTTCTCCGAGGATATGCCGGGGGTTCCCCTGCAGGACTTGTGGGACGATATTCCGCCTGTCCTGGGTAACGAGCGCATCGGTTACCCGACCCAGAAGCCCCTGGCACTGTTGGAGCGCATCATAAGAGCGTCGTCCAACGAAGGCCAAATGGTGCTGGACCCCTTCTGTGGTTGCGCCACCGCTTGTGTCGCCGCCGACAATCTGGGACGGCGGTGGCTCGGCATCGACATTTCGCCCAAGGCCGTCGAACTGGTCAACCTGCGCCTGCGGCAGTCGATGGGAGAATTGTTCCACAACCGCTTGGTCACGGCCCGCACCGACATTCCCAGGCGCACCGACATCGATGCGCCAGTGCCCTATCGCCAAAACAAGCACGTCCTCTTCGGCCAGCAGGAGGGGCGTTGCCGCGGGTGCCGGTCGCCCTTCGAGTTTCGCCACCTGGAGGTT
>JAPPJA010000555.1:3776-4305 GCA_028874675.1 Chloroflexota bacterium | reverse complement strand
ACCTAGACGAGTCCCGCCACCGCCTGAACCTCACTGTTAAGGCTGGTTGCCAGGTGAGGCGCATCCTCTTCGACGACAGGCGCGCCGTTGGCCTGGAGGTCGAGTCCGGTGGCCAGACCTTCACGGTGGAGGGTGAGGACATAGTGCTTTCCGCCGGCGCCGTCGGGTCCCCCCACTTGATGCTCTTGTCGGGCGTGGGACCGGAAGCCCAGCTTGCCGAACAGGGCATTGCCCTGGTGCATAACCTGCCGGGGGTTGGCCGAAACCTGAAGGATCACCCCAAGATTTACATAACCTGGGCAGTCCCGGGCGACTATCCGCCGCAGAGCCGCGCCGCTCCCGGCGGCACGGCCCTGCGCCTTACTGCCCCCGGCTCGGAATTCAGGAACGACCTCAGCATCAGCCTGGCCTGTTTCGTGCCGCCCCGTACCAATGAAATCAGCCCGTCTCTCTCGGAAGGGCAGGAAGCGCCCCGTTTTGTCGAGATGATGGTCGCTCTGCTGATGCCGTTGAGCCAGGGTGAGCTTCG
>JAPPJA010000555.1:0-3766 GCA_028874675.1 Chloroflexota bacterium | reverse complement strand
CCGGACTACCGGGTGCAGCCCCGGATGCATTACAACTACCTGGCCGAGCCCTTCGACCGGGAACGCCTTCGCGCCGGCGTCAGGCTTGCCCTCGACTTGGCCCAGCGGCCTGAAATCTCGGAATACGTGGGTGACTTGCTCGACCCAAAATCTGAGGATCTGGCCACCGACGAAGCCCTGGACCGTTGGCTGGGGCGGGAAGCAACCACCTATTCCCACATTTCCTGCACCTGCCGCATGGGACCCCCCGACGACGAAATGGCGGTGGTGGACCAGTTTGGCCGGGTTCAAGGCATGGAGGGGTTGCGTATCGTGGATGCCTCGATTATGCCCGACCTGGTTCGCTCCCCCATCAACCCGGCGGTAATAATGCTTGCGGAAAAAATCGCCGACGCCATGCGTTCTGGCCGATGACGTTCCCCCCTCCACCCGTGGCAGGGCAACCGCCCGCCAATTGCATGTCATGCTGAGCGAAGCCGAAGCATCTGAAATCTATCCCTGGAGCCACCTTCACAACCCGAAGCCGGGTTGAGGATGAGGACTTCAGGCCCTTCGGCAAGCTCAGGGCGACATGACCTTCGCCTACCGAACTAGCGTCCACTGTCGCCTGAATCTATTGCGCGATTACTCTGTCCCCTCGCGGGCGCCTGCCTCATAACCCGCCGTTATCCTGCTATAATTGGAGTGTTTTATTTCTTTCCCCTTGCCATGATCTGGCGCACTCCAAATCTCTGAGAGGAGGAACACGGAATGGCCGATGAATTGCTGGTCCTCCACGAAAAACCGGAAGCGAAATACATGATCGCCGGCTGGCGCCGCCAGTGGTCCAACGGCGGCCGGATATCCAGTGGTCTGCCCCGTTACCTGATAGAAAAACTGGGCGCGCGCCGCATTGGCCGGCTGGGCGACCAGGTTTCCACCCTCTGCTATCCCTTCCAGGTTGCCGGCACCCACGATACCTTTCGCCCCGGCGCCGCCTTTCAGGATGGCCTGCCCTCCACGCGAATGGCCCGCGAGAACGAGTTCTTCGACGCGGGAAACGGACTTATCATTTTCCTGGGCGAGGAACCCTGGAGTCGTATCGATATCTACGGCCAGGGCTTCTTCCAGGCCGTACAAGAACTGGGCATTGAACAGACGGTGGCGGTGGAAGGCGTCAACGGCCCCGCTCCCCCCGAATTGGAGCGGCGGATTAACTGCGTTTACAGCCGTTCCGATATGAAAGAAACGCTGGACAGGTACAGCGTCATAATGTCCAGCCGGGGGTCGGAGGGCCGGCGCGGCCCTACCATCGGCATGGCCATGGTATCCCTGGCCCACTTCGACTATCCGGAAGTGCAGATGTTCCGCCTTGGGGCCATGGCCCCTATGTATCCCTTTGTCGTCTCCAACAACGAGCAACTGGGCATCTTCCGCGACCATCGTTCCTTCTACGACATAATGCGGCGGCTGAAGTCACTATTCAAGCTGGACATTGACCTGAGCGAGCTGCTGGCCCTGGCGGAAACCGAGTCCAGGGAACTGCAGACCAACCTGGACCGAATCGCCGAAAACAACGCCGAAGCCAAGCGCATCATCGAGCAGGTCCGCGCGGACTACGACGTCACACCCTATGTGGAACCGGTGGACCTGGATCCCGCCCTTGACCGCACCCTGGAGGACATCCTGATGGGTATGTCCGATCCTCCGGAAGAACAGTAATAGCTCCCCACCCTACCCACGGGCCGAGAAAAATTGCGGGGCGGGTGATTCACCCGCCCCGTTCCAGGTCCGCTCCGGGTTACGGCTGTAGCCCGGGTCAGGCGTGCGCCGCCGGCATGGCCGGACGATTGCGGTGCGACTGGCTGTCCCTCGTTGTATTCAGCGGCCCGTTCGCCGAATAATACTTGACTCCGGCCACCATGAGTTCCTCCGCCGGGAAGCGGGTAATCACCTGCGGCCCGTCAGCGGTCACCACCACTTCCTCCTCAATGCGCGCCGCCGACCACCCGTCCGCTGCCGGCCAGAAGGCCTCCAGGGCAAAGACCATCCCCTCCTCAATGGGCTGCGGGTGCTCCAGCGAGAACAGGCGGCTGAATATGGGCGCCTCCCAGATATTTAAGCCCACCCCGTGGCCGTACTGCAGGGCGAAGGCCGCTTCCTCGTTGGCGAACCCGAACTCCTCCGCCTTTGGCCAGTCCTTCACAATGTCGGCCGTGGTAATGCCGGGCTTCACGGCATCAATGGAAATGTCCAGAATCTCCCGGCACTTCTTGTATGCGTCAATCTGCGCCTGTGAAGCGCTGCCGATGGCCAGCGTGCGGTAGTAGCAGGTCCGGTAGCCCATGTAGCTGTGCAGAATGTCGAAATATACCTGGTCGCCGGGCCGCAGAATCCGGTCAGCGAAAATGTGGGGATGGGGACTCGTCCGCTCTCCCCCGATGGCGTTCACCCCCTCTACGAACTCCGAACCCAGTTCGTACAGCACCTTGTTGACCAGGGCCACCCCGTCGTTCTCCCGCACTCCGGCCCTCAACTCCTGGTACAGTACATCGTAGGCCGCGTCCACCATGACGCATGCCGTATTGAGCAGCGTAATCTCGTCCTGAGTCTTGATGCGGCGCCCTTCCAGCATTATTTGCTGGCCGTCAACCACGTTGATCCCTTCCTTCTGAAGGGCGAACAGCACCACCGGTTCAACCACGTCCACGCCGATGGGTTCGTTCTGCAGGCCCCGAAGTTCCAGCTCCGCCTTGATCTTTTTGGCCACATCCTCGGCCAGGTTGGCGGATGGCGGAGTCGCTCCCCTCAGCGTCGAGATTCCCGCCCGCGAGCGATCCCCCAGCCAGGGGCAGTAAAGCTGGTGATGCCGCGCCGCCGAACCAAAGTCCCATAGTATGGGCTCGTCGTCCTGGGGCAGCAGGCAGAACCTTACCAGCTTGTCCAGGGCCCACGTACCAATGATGGTAGCAGTCAGGTACCGGATGTTGTTCATATCGAAAGAAAGAATGGCTCCAAGGTCTGATTCCTTCAGGAGCCCCTTGATTCGGTCCAGCCGCTGGGTTCGAAGGCGTTCAAAGTCAACGCGCTCCTCCCAGTCAACATTCATAGTCCCAAAACTCTTGATTTGCGTCACAGCTATCACCCGAAATGTAGGTTAATTGATTTCCCGGACCTCACCGGCAGGCTTGGGCCGGGGCTTGCGGAAGTGTAGTAGTGCCGCCCCTACCTGTCAACCGAAACCCTGCTGTCGCCAGAGTTCAGAATTGAGGAGCTTTTCCTTCCAGTCTGTCCCGTCATACCCGCTCTCGCCGGTATCCAGAGTTTCCTGCGTAGATTGCGTTGGCTTGTTTCCGACCATACTGGATTCTCTCTTCCCACTATTGAACTATTAAAGTGGGCTATAGACTGCGCAACTATAATGGGACGTTGCACCTTGATTTCGGGTGCAATCCCACTTCCCAATACTGGAGGAAAAGCATTGCCTGACAGAATCGAAGTCATCCACACCGCCGACCGGGACCCATCCGTCAACTTGCCCTACGCCCCCGCCGTCAAGGTGACCGGCGGGTCTCTGCTGTTCCTTGCCGGCGTCAACGCAGCCAAGGTGTACCACAGCCACCCCCACATCGAATCGGAATTCGACGACATTCCCAGCGACATGGAAGGCCAGACCCGCATGGCCCTCGAGAACGTCCGCAAGGGCCTGGAAGCCTGTGGAGCCACCTTCAGCGACGTCGTGCAGGTAACCAGGTACATCACCAACGTGGACGAGCAGGACCAGATG
>JAPPJA010000074.1 GCA_028874675.1 Chloroflexota bacterium | reverse complement strand
GGATACAGGGCGGGTTGGAAACCCGCCCCTACAGAAAATGTAAATCCCACCTTGTATTTGGTTTAGGTGGCGCCGTCACATTGGCTCGTCATGGTTGAAGCAGGAGAAATCCTGATTAAATCCGGCGAGGTTCCCGCCTTCGCGGGAACGACGAAATGGTACGCAGGGAGACTTCAATCTTCAACTTGACGACGGGGCCTGGCAACCCAAAGAAACAGGGGACGGGAGAATCTCCCGTCCCCGTACTTTTGGGGCGCGTTTCAGGCCTGGAAACTCCTACTTGAAGGCGGGCATTACTTCCTGGGTTATCAGTTTCAGACTGCGCTGCACGGCTTCCTTGGGAAGGAGGTTGCCGGGGTTGAGTTCGGCGGTGAAACCGGTGATGCCCAGCCTTTCCCGGTACTGGTGGAGCTTGTCTATAACCTGGTCCGGGCTGCCCACAATGACCTTGGTGTCCAGGATTTCCTGGTAGCTCATGGACTCCAGTCGTTCCAGGCGGGCGCGGCGGGCTTCTATCAAGTCCTGGCCGCCGGTTACATCTGCCAGGGCTTCCTCGAAGCGGCCCTGCTGGAAGCGCTCACGCATACGCCGGAAATAGCTTTCGATGGACTCCCGGGGTTCCTCCAGCGCATCTTCCTCGGTGGGGGCCACGTACATGGGGAAGCGGACAGAGATGTCCCCGCTCTCGCCCTCATGGCCCGCCTTCTTCCATGCCTCGTGGTAGTGTTTGAGGTTAACCTCCAGCTCGTTGACATCCATGCCACGCATGGAGAGGAAGATCGGGAAACCGAGGCGTCCAACCCGTTCAAAGCTCTCCTCGCCGCTGGAGGCAATGCGGACCTTGGGATGGGGCTTGGTATAGGGCCTGGGAGTCAGGCGGGCGTTGGTGATGTTGTTGTACTTGCCCTCATAGGAAAAGGTCTCGCCGGTAAAGGCCTGCAGGATTATCTCCAGGGCTTCCTGGAACCGGTCCTTGCTCTCCATGTAGTCTATGCCCATGGTGTCGTAGGCCCGCATGTTGCCGCTGCGGCCAACACCGAACTCGAATCGACCCTGGCTGATCTGGTCAACCGTGGCGGCCTCTTCGGCGATGCGCAGGGGGTGCACCAGGGGCAGGACGTGGACCGCTGAACCGACCCGCAGCTGCTTGGTCCTGGAGGCTATGGCGCTGGCTATGACCATCTGGGCCGAATGGACGGCGCGCTCGGGAGTAAAGTGGGTCTCACCCAGCCAAACCGTATCCAGGCCCAGCTCGTCGGCCAGGTCAACCAGTTCAAAGGAGTCGCGGAAGGCGTCTTCGTGGGCGCCGCCGCCGGTTGGGAAGTCCAGAAAGATTCCAAAGTCCATAGGGTTTACCTCCTGGCATGCTGATTAGAGGTATGCGGCCCCACCAGGAAACCTCGGATTACCATAGTCCATATCGGCAGGGGCTTACGCCGAATACATTGGCTACAGTTTAGTCTTGCGCAATCAAAGAGTCAAATAAAAATCAGGCGTTAGTATTTGCAATTATGCCCTAACAGGCCCTTCCAGTACCAGGAGAGGAAGGGGCTGTCGCGAGATATCCACTACCCGGGAAGGTCCCAGCCAATCCAGTTGCAGAGGGCCCGGCCCATAATGAGCTCCTTGTCATTCTCATTGAGCCAGGGCAGTTCCTCGGTGAACATGGTGATGCACTGCTTCCAGGAGCAGGGCATCCGGGTAATATCCGTCCCCCAGAACATGCGGTCAGGACCAAAGGCGTCATATACCTGGTGGATGTAGTCATGAATGTTGGTGTAAGGATACGCGGCGCTGGAATAGCTGGGCCCGCCGGTAGCCTTCACCGCTACGTTGGGATACCTGGCCAGGGCGAGCAAGTCGGGCAGATTGGCCCAGGCCTCGGCGTCGGTGGCGCCGCCGCCCCGACCAAAATGGTCAACTATCAGCTTGACGTCAGGATGGCGTTCGGCGATGGGTCCCACATCGGTCAGGAAGGCCGAGCAGGCCAGGGCCACGGGCAGGCCGGCGGCAGCGGCAGCAGGCCAGAGCCATTCCATGGTGCCATCGCTGGGCCAGGACAGCATATGGGGCTGCTGGAAGGTAAACCGACAGCCCAGCATACCGGGTTGCCGCTTCCAGCCATCCACCAGGCCACGGCTGGATTCCTGGTCAAGGGGAAAGTTGCCAAGGATGGAGAGGCGGTTGGGGTGTTCGGCCGCCGCATCCAGGGCCAGTTGTCCCGAATTGGGGTCCCAACCCGGGGGATGAATGACCGCAGCGTCCACCCCGGCTTCGTCCATTTCGGCCAGCAGGTCATCCTTGCTGTAGGAAGTTATCTGCCGGTGGGCGGGGTTGGTAGGCAGGTTGGCGCCCCAGATATGGACCTGGGCATCTACAATCAACATAGCAGCCTCAATACCTCGTTATGGGGAATGGTAGTGACGGCGCCCCTCCGATACGTGGCGGACGCCGCCAATCCTTGAATCCAATGCGGTCCGGTGAAACTACTGGGCCACGCCCCGTTCCACCAGTTTTTCGGCCGTGGCGACCTCAAAGATTTCCAGCAGGTATTCGTCCAGGAGTTCCTGCAGCTTGGGATTGTATTCACGGACCGTCTGGGGCACCTTGGAGAACCAGTTGGGCTCTATGGAGTCCTGGGTCCACTCGGCATAGACCCGATTGGGGGTGCCGGGCAGGCCCTGACCTTCGATGTAGATACGGGCCTTGTCGCGGCCGTTCTCTTCGTAGGCTTCACAAATTTTGGCCAAATAACCGGCCACAGCCCAGGCCTGACCGGGCTTGGTCTTGCAAACTCTGCGTACCAGATACATAGGTGACTCTCCTTAGGGAAGATAGCGCCATTATAAATCGGCAGCTAGCGTACTGCCAGTAATATTGCCCTCAATGGTCAAAGCTGAGAGAAATCCCTGAGTCCCTTCACCATGAGGAGAAAAGATCCTTCTTCCCGTTCACCTCCGCCTCATTTCAGTCGTTTCGTATGTGAACAAACAGCAGTTGCCAGATTTGGCGCCGCTATTCATAATGCCGGGGAATCCTGTGCCAGCTTGACTGGCACACCGGAAGGAGGACACATGCAGCTGGAAGGAAAGACCGCCCTGGTTACGGGTTCAGGGCGCAACATTGGCCGTTCAATAGCGCTGGCCCTGGCGCGGGAAGGCGCGGACGTGGTGGTTAATGCCCGGTCTAACCGTGACGACGCCGAATCAGTGGCCGCGGAAGTCAAGGAACTGGGTCGGAACGCTTTGCCGGTACTGGCCGACGTGGGGAACCGGAAAGAACTGGAGCAATTGCTGGACAAGGCCATGGGAGAGTTCGGACACCTGGACATAGTCATCAACAACGCCTCCGTACGTCCCCACAAGCCCTTTACGGAAATGAGCTATGACGACTGGCGGGGAGTGCTGGCCACGGACCTGGACTCGGCGTTCATAACGTCCCGGGCCGCCGTTCCCGGAATGGTGGAACGGGGTTGGGGGCGGATTATCAATCTGGGCGGGCTGCAGGCCCACCAGGGCCGGCACGGCGGAGCGCACATATCGGCCGCGAAGGTGGGGCTGGTAGGCTTTACGCGGGCGCTCTCGACGGAGCTGGGGCCCAAGGGAATTCGGGTTAACTGCGTGGTGCCCGGCATGATAGATACCAGCAGGGACGGCGGCAACGCGCCACGCACGGGCAACCGGCTGGCGGACATTCCGGCCGGCCGCATGGGAAGCACGGATGATATCGCGGAACTTTGCCGGTTCCTTTGCACCGATGCCGGAGACTATATTTCGGGTCAGACCATTCACGTAAACGGCGGGGAAAGGACTTTCGGCGGCTGAACCCTGCGCATCCGCCTCTTGTCTAAATTGCGGTTTCGGTAGTAAAGTCAGAGTCAACCGAAACGTTTCATCTCCAGACGAGATAAAGGAGGGGCTTTATGTCACGAGTCACCCTTATCCAGCACATAAACATCCAGGTTAGCGACCGGGAGAAGACCAGGAAGTTCTATGAGGATGTCCTGGGCGCGGAGTTCCTGGACCGGGGCCCGGAACTGAACGCGCGCCAGTTGCAACTGCGCATAGGAAACGGGGAAATCCACACTACGGACTCCCGGAATCCCACGCCGGTCCCGTCGGTCCATTTCGCTGTAGAGATTAACGACTGGGACGAATTGCTCGAGAACCTGGAGCGGCTGGGCGTTCCCTACACCACCACGCCGGGGCGTCGCAACGAGACGGAGAATTCCTGGGGAAAGCGCGACTACAGCAGCGGTTGCTATACCTACATCCACGACCCCGACGGCAACATGATTGAGCTGGTGCAG
>JAPPJA010000057.1 GCA_028874675.1 Chloroflexota bacterium | reverse complement strand
GATCGGTACCGACTGGATCCTGCCGCAACCGGACCCCTGGATGCAGGGCTATTGCCAGCTGGTGCGCGAACTGGGCGTCACTGTTTTTCTGTCCCATCCTGAAAGAGACCCGGAAACGGACAAGCTGTTCAACACGGCCTTCGTTATAACCCCGAATGGGGAAATTGCAGGCAAGCACAGCAAGATCAAGGCACTGCGCGGCGCGGAAGGGTGGTCCACCGCGGGTACGTTAATCGAGCCCGTGAAGTGCGACGGCGTCAGCGTTGGCATCCTGGTTTGCGCCGACGCTTACAAGAATGAGGTTGCCGAGGTACTGCGGGACAAGGGTGCGCAAATGTACGTTTCGCCAGTGTCGTGGGGCCCGGGCCAGTGCGCTCCCGATGGCGAATGGGAGCAGCGCTCCCTGGACAACGGCCTGCCCATCATAGTGTGCAACCGCTCGGGGCAAGAGGACGAAGAACTGGACTACCGCCGGGCAGAAAGCGTCGTGGCCAAGGATGGCAAGCGGTTGCTGGAGGCTACATCCGACAGGTCCGTCATTCTGTCCTTCGACTGGGACCTGGATACCATGACCTGTATTTCCCGGGACTTCGAACGAATCTATCTCTGACTGTCGCCCTGGGACAGGAACCGTTCCAGGATCAGAACCGCCGCCAAAGCATCCACCTCGCCCCTGGCAGTGGACGGCCGGAGGCCCGACTCCCGGAGCATTTCTTCCGCCCCCACAGACGTGAATCTCTCGTCCACCGCATGCACCTGCAGACTGGTCTGCTTCTTCAGGGCCCGGAGGAAACCTTCAGCCAGCCTGGCCTGCTCCCCAATTGCCCCGGAAAAAGTATAGGGCATCCCTGCCACAATTCCGTCAACGTCCCGTTCCCTTGCCGCCTGCAGCACCCGGTCAATGTCCTGGCGTAGCGTCTTGCGCTCCAGGTAGCCCACGGGAACTACCGGAACTCCGGGTTCCCCTCCCAAAGCCAGCCCAATTCTTCGGTTGCCCAGGTCCAGCGCCAGGTACTTCACATTGCCTGCCTTTATGCCTTGGGGTTTTCTCTGACCAGATCCGCCACCCGGTTGAGGGCCTCTCCCAGCTTGTCCGCCTGCCGGCCGCCGGCCTGGGCTATTTCTGGCTGGCCGCCTCCACCTCCACCCATTTCCCTGGCGGCAACCCGCACCATGTTGCCGGCATGCAGTCCCTTCTCGACCAGGTCGGGCGTTACCATCGCCACCAGCAGCGGATTGCCGTTCACTACCGCGCCCAGGCAAATCACCCCGCTGGGGACCCGGGTCTTGATGAAGTCTCCCATTTCCCGCATGGCCTCAGCGCTGTTTGCCGACGTCCGACCCGCCACCACCTTTACTCCGCCAATGTCCTGCAATTGTTCCAGCAGAGCTTCCGCTTCCGTTCGCAGGCTACCGCGTTCCAGGGTTGCCAGCCGGCGCCGCAACTCATCAGTGTCCTGAATGAAGGTCTCCAGGCGCGCCTCCAGCTCAACCACCGGGGTTTGCAGGCGGCGGGCCAGGGCATCCAGCCGTTCCGACTGCTCGACAAACAGCTGTTCGGCGGCCCGCCCGGTGACGGCTTCGATGCGCCTCATACCTCCGCCGATTCCAGATTCGCCAAGAACAAAGAGGGTTCCAACCTGCCCGGTGGCGCCCACATGGGTACCGCCGCATACCTCAACGCTGAAGGCTTCGCCGTTGGACATCCGTACCACCCTCACGGTGTCGCCGTACCGGTCCCCAAAGAAAGCCAGCGCGCCGTCCCTGACAGCCTCGGCATAGGTGCTTTCCTGGGTGGACACCTCCAGGTTCTCCCGAACCTTGGCATTGGCCAGGTTCTGCACCGACAGCTGCTCTTCCGGCGAAAGCGGCCCTACGTGGCTGAAGTCAAACCGGAGCCGGTCAGGGGCAACCAGCGAACCCGCCTGCCTGACGTGCGGCCCCAGTACGGAACGGAGCGAGGCATGCAGCAGGTGAGTGCCGCTGTGGTTGCGGGCGGCGTCCAGGCGACGGCTGATGTCAACCCTGGCCGACACACTTTCGCCCAGCGAAATATCCCCCGTTTCCACCACTCCCCGGTGGACGATAAGTCCGGCCACCGGGCTCTGGGTGTCCTCGACTCGCACTGCGCCGTTCGGGCCGGCGAGCACGCCCTGGTCGCCCACCTGGCCCCCGTTCTCAGCATAGAAGGGCGTGTCTTCCAGCAAGACTTCCACGGACTGCCCCTGGGTCGCGTGGCCTGCAGCCACGTTGTCCACCAGCAAGGCAGCAATCTGGGTTTCCCTCTCCAAATGTTGGTATCCGACGAAATGGGTGGCTTCGATTCCCAGGTTTTCGTAAGCGGTCAGCATCTCCATCGCGCCGGAAAAACCCTGGCTGGACCGCGATTGTTCCCGCTGGGACTCCATTTCCAGTTCAAACCCCTCGGTATCTACCTCGAGACCCTGCTCCCGGGCCATTTCAGCGGTAAGCTCCGGCGGAAATCCATAAGTGTCGTAAAGCACGAAGGTCTCCTTGCCGGTGACTGCCGAACCCCACCCTTCGATCAAGGCGGCCCTGGAGTCTGCACCGGAAGCGCCAGCCTCCACAGCCTCGACCAGGTATTGTCTCGCCAGTTGGGCCCCCATATTCTCCGATTCGTCCCCGCCCAGGTGGTCGGAGGGCAGGGCTGCGGCGAAATTGCTGGCCCGGACAACCTGCTCTCGTGCCGCCAGGGTACGTACACGATAGGTCACCATTCCCCGCAATATGTCGTTGCCCCGCTCGAAGGTCCGACTGAATCGCTCTTCCTCCAACCCGATTACCCGGATAATGAACTCGCCGCTCTTATCCAGTTCCCGGTACACCGGGGCGAAACGCTCCAGCACTACCCCGGCTACCTGGGTCAGGAATGGCTGGGCCAGTCCCAGG
Source organism: Chloroflexota bacterium (assembly GCA_028874675.1). GTDB lineage: Bacteria > Chloroflexota > Dehalococcoidia > Lucifugimonadales > UBA3495 > Bin22. Next base: position 1,404 of record JAPPJA010000057.1, on the reverse strand, counting down.
CGGCGGCCATACCGAATGGCTCTCCTGATTACCCGGCGCAGAACATAGCCGCGGCCTTCATTCCCCGGCACAACGCCATCCCCAATCAAGAAGCAGGCGGCCCTGGCGTGTTCCGCCACAACCCGCAGGGCATAGTCCGTGTCCCGATCACTTCCGTACTCTTTCCCGCTCAGACCGCAAGCCTTGTCCACTATCGGTCGAAAAATGTCGGTCTCATAGACGTTGGGTTTGTTCTGCAGCACCGCCGCGGCGCGCTCCAGTCCCATGCCCGTATCGACGCTGGGCGCTGGCAGCGGCGTACGGTTGCGTTCCGGGTCCTGGTAGAACTGCATGAATACCAGGTTCCACAATTCAACAAATCTCTCGCAGTCGCAATTGGGATGGCACCCGGGTATATCCTGAGCCTCACCGGTCTCCCGTTCCCGGAGAAAAATGCCGGTCAACTCGTCGGGGGCCACCATCAGTCCGCACCCTTTCTCCGCTCCTCCGTCATAATGGATTTCGCTGCAGGGCCCCGTGGGACCCTCCGTTCCGGCTGGTCCCCACCAATTATCGCTGTCCCCGTAACGATAAATCCGCTCTTCCGGCACTCCAATATCATTCTTCCAAAGGGCATACGCCTCATCGTCATCCAGGTGAATGGTTACGTACAGTCGTTCGGGTGACAGTCCGAACAAATTTGTCACCAGCTCCCAGGCAAAGGCAATTGCATCCTGCTTGAAGTAGTCGCCAATGCTGAAATTTCCCAGCATTTCGAAAAATGTCAGGTGCTTGTGGTCTCCCACCTCGTCAATGTCGGTGGTCCGGAAACTCTTCTGAAAGCTGGTCATCCTGCGGTTGGGAGGGGTTTGCTCGCCCATGAAGAAGGGCTTGAAGGGAACCATGCCCGCGCTGGTAAAGAGGAGAGTCGGGTCGCCCGCGGGAATTAGGGATGCGCTGGGCATGTGCAGATGCCCCTCGCCTTCAAAGAACCTGATGTAAGAACTCCTGATTTCGTCGCCGGTCATCAATGCAGTTCACCTGTCCGGATGATTAGGGGTTTGTATCTGTTTCCGGGTAACTCGGAGGCAGCAAACTGGATTGTATGTCAGCCCCCCGGTAGCGTCAATTGGAGATTGCTCGGCAAGCAGGGTTCAACGCCTGGGGGTGTATGACCGTTTCTCCCCTCAAGGACAAGTCGTTCGCGCCCACTGGCAACCTGACCGCCGCCGGTTGCATGGAACACCTGCTGAACTGAAGCGCTCACGCCTTGACCCTGTTTTCCGGTGACTTTACAATTTATACAAGGCTTCATCTGGGTGCTATGGATGCCCGAGGCTGAAGAGGAATTTTGGAGGATTGAATGAATTCGAGCTTCATCGGGAAGATAGACAAGGCCAAGAAATACGCCGAAGAGAAGGAACG
>JAPPJA010000290.1:2399-4323 GCA_028874675.1 Chloroflexota bacterium | reverse complement strand
GGGTAGTCTGGCACAGGCGGGACGGTCGAAATGGAGCCAGGGCGCGTTTGAAACCCGCCTCTACGAGATTTGGACCACCAATAATCGCAACGCTACCGCCGAACCAGTGCAATCGCATTTGAAACTGGCTGCCCACTTTACCCTTTGACAGACAGCCGAGAGAGGCCTACCCAGCATTCGAGGTTCCTGCCTCCGCAGGAACGACGGGTCAGACCCAAAGCTTTATTGCGATGGCCTTGACCGCAGGGTTCCTTTACGTTGACCCGCCCGGTAGCTGGGGGTATCATCCAGGACATCGGGACCAGGCCACTAGAGTATCGCAATCTTCATCCTGGAGGGTAACCATGCGCGGAGGAGATGCCATAGTTCATGCCCTGGAGAAGGAAGGAGTCGAATACATAACCGGATTTGCCGGCGGCGGCGAACAGCCCCTCTGGCCTGCCCTTCGCCAGTCGTCCACCATCCAGGTGTTTTCGGCACGGCACGAGCGGCAGGGCGTAGAGATAGCCGACGGTTACGCCAGGGCCACCGGCAAGGTTGGCGTGGCCCTTTGCGGCACCGGACCCGGGGCCACCAACACCCTCACGGGCATCGCCGGGGCCTTCGCCGACAACATACCCGTCCTGCTGCTGATGGGACAACACCCCTTGGCCAACATGGGCCGGGAAATCCAGCAGGAAGCCCCCTCCAGCATTTTCGACAGCTTCGTCAAGTGGAAGGGTACCTTTTCCAGGATTGAGGATATCCCCGCCATAATGCGCCGCGCCTTCACCGCTCTGAGGTCCGGCACCCCCGGCCCCGTAGTACTGGAAATGCCGTCGGACGTGCTGAACTCGGAAGCGCCGGATGAGGTCCTGCATTACGAGCCGGTGGGGCCGGGCCGCAAGCCCGCCGCAGACCCGGCGGATGTGGAACGTGCCGCCGATATCCTGGTTAATGCCAGCTTCCCCATCCTGAACCTGGGAGGGGGTGTCCTGGCCGCCGAGGCCTGGGACGAAGCCAGGGAACTGGCGGAAATGCTGTCCATGCCGGTGGCCACCACCCTGGTGGGCAAAGGCGCCTTTCCCGAAAACCATCCCCTGTCGCTTGGGGGCGGGGTTTACCCGCGCAGCAAGTATGCCTCCGGGCAGGCCCTGCACATCAACCGAAAGGCCGACGCGGTGCTGGCCGTGGGCAACTCCTTCCGCTTGCCCAATGGCACCGATGGTCGTCCAATACCGCCCGGCGTGCAGCTTATTCACGTCAATGCGGACCCAGGGGACCTGAACAAGATCTACCCTGCTGACGTACCCATACTCGCCGACGCCAAATTGACCCTGCAATCCCTGAACCAGGCGGTGCGAGACCGCATCGGACCGGGCGGTGGCGGGATAAAGGAGGAGATAGTCTCCGAAATCCAGCAGGCCAGGGCCAAATGGCTGGGCGAGTGGAGTCCCGTATTCAACGATACTACGGCGCCAACCAACGGCTACCGCGTCGTTCAGGAACTGATGAAGCTGGTTGACCTGGACCGCACCATCGCGCTTCACGATGCGGGGGGAAGCCGAGGGTACCTTTCTCCCTTCTGGGAAACCAGGCGGCCCCGGAACTACATAGGCATGGGTGGTATGGCGGCCATGGGCTGGTCCATGGGCGCTACCGTGGGCGCAAAGCTGGGGCGGCAGGACCACCTGGTATTCAACGTCATCGGCGACGCCTCCTTCGGGATGGTGGGGATGGAAATTGAAACCGCGGTCAGGATGGGACTGCCCACCTTGACCGTGCTGCTCAACAACGGGGGCACTGGCGGGGGGCTGATGGCGATGGAGCGTCCCAACGCCGCGCCGCCGGCCATGGCGGAACTGGGCGGCAACTTCAGCCAGGTGGCGCAGGGACTGGGAGCCTACTCCGAACGGGTGGAAAATCCGGAGGAGGTTTCAGCGCC
>JAPPJA010000290.1:0-2389 GCA_028874675.1 Chloroflexota bacterium | reverse complement strand
GCCCTGTGTGAGGTGATAATCCGGCCGCTGCCCACACCGGAAGCGCCGGATAACTGGTCGTTGTAAACCCGGGGTTCGCCGGTCGGAGCGCCAGGGAATGGGCGGCAGTTCTCCTGATGCAGGGTGTCTGGTAAGCGGCCTCTTCCTTGCATTTCCCGCAATTCCGTTATGTTACCCAAGCCCCAATCTATATGGTTTTTGCGGTATAAATTACGTAAGAGCAGATTTTGGATGAACAGTCGAGCAGTTCGGAAGCTTGGTCAGTCCGGATTTAAGACAGCCTCCGAACCTGTTCCCACCTGAACCCTCCTAACCTGGACGCACCCTTGACCGGGAGGATGGAAATGGCCTATCAGCCCATTGAAGACTACGGAATCATCGGCAATATGCACACCGTGGCGCTGGTGGGCATGAACGGCTCTATAGACTGGTTTTGCTCACCCAACTTCGACTCGCCCAGCATTTTCGCCGCCATCCTGGACGACAAGAAGGGTGGGCACTTCAAGATCGCGCCGACCTACAAGCACGGCGACCTGACCACCAAGCAGATGTACTGGCCGGAAACCAACGTCCTGGTCACCCGCTTTCTTTCCTCGGAAGGTGTTGGGGAGGTCATCGACTTTATGCCAGTAGGGGACCATCACGACTTCCACCGCCGGAGCGAGCTGATTCGGCGGGTGAACGTGGTCCGAGGCGAAATGAACTTTCGGATGGAGTGTTTTCCGGCCTTCAACTTCGCCCGCAACGACCATGAAATCAGTCTGAACGTCCTGGGTGCGGCGATGATCTCCGAAGGAATCCACATTCAGCTGACCACCAGCCAGCCCCTGGAGCAGGTGGGTAGGGGACTGGTGAGTGAGTTCACTCTCCACGAAGGGCAGACCACTACCTTTGCCCTGGACGACGTGGCTAACAACCGGGGGCCGGTGCTGCCCCTGGACGAAGATGAGAGCGAGCACCTGTTTGCCGGCACGGTGGAATACTGGCGCAACTGGCTTTCCCAGTGCACCTACCGGGGCCGGTGGCGGGAGATGGTGCACCGGTCGGCCCTGGTGCTGAAGCTGTTGACCTACGACCCTACCGGCGCCATCGTGGCCGCCCCCACTTGCAGCCTCCCCGAGGATGTGGGCGGTGAGCGGAACTGGGACTACCGCTATACCTGGATCCGGGACGCCGCCTTCACCCTCTACGCCCTGCTGCGGATTGGCTTCACCGAAGAGGCAACCAAGTTCATGAAGTTTATCGAGGCCAGGGCCAGCGAGCTGAATCCCGACGGGTCGCTGCAGGTAATGTACGGTATAGACGGACGGCACGAATTGACGGAGGAAAGCCTTTGGCACCTGGAAGGGTACAAGGGGTCATCGCCGGTCCGGATTGGAAACGGGGCCTACGACCAGCTGCAACTTGACATTTACGGCGAACTGATGGACTCGGTGTACATTTACAACCGCCACGCCGAACCCATTTCCTTTGACTTCTGGCTCCACCTCCGTCGCCTGACCGACTGGGTGGTTGAAAACTGGAAGAATGAGGACGAGGGTATCTGGGAGGTCCGGGGCGGGCGCAAGCATTTCGTCTATTCGAAGCTGATGTGCTGGGTGGCCATCGACCGGGCCATCCGCCTGGCCGACGGTCGCTCCTTCCCCGCCGACCGGCCCCGTTGGGAAGCGGCGCGGGACGCGATTTACGAGGAAATAATGACCCACGGCTGGAACGAGGAAATCCAGGCCTTTGTCCAGTCTTACGACAGCGATTGCCTGGACGCTTCCTGTCTCCTGATGCCCCTGGTCTTCTTCGTGGCCCCGTCCGACCCGCGCATCCTGAAAACCCTTGAGGCTATCAACCGTTCGCCGGAGAAGGGCGGCCTGGTCTCCAACAGCCTGGTTTACCGCTATAACCTTGAAGAATCGCCCGACGGGCTGAACGGGCACGAGGGAGCCTTCAACATCTGCACTTTCTGGCTGGTGGAGGCAATGAGCCGGGCGGGTCGCTACGATCCCCAGGTGCTGGACCAGGCCAGGCTCATCTTTGAGAAGATGCTGAGCTACGCCAACCACCTGGGTCTGTACGCCGAGGAGACCGGACATAGCGGCGAGGGGCTGGGCAATTTCCCGCAGGCATTCACGCACCTGGCCCTGATCAGCGCCGCCTGCAACCTGGACCGGGACATCGACACCGCGGGAAAGGTGGACTGGTAACAGGCTTATCCACTAATAGGCACGAATCCTCACTAATTTTCGGCCATAAATCTTATGAGTGTTTATTCGTACCCATACGTGGCTTGAAAGACGCTAATCGATTTTGCGCCGGTCGTCCAGGCGGCGGGCCTTGGGCAGGACGCCTACGCCAGTGAGGGGGGCCAGGCTGTCGGGAGCCACCAGTTCCACCT
>JAPPJA010000534.1 GCA_028874675.1 Chloroflexota bacterium | reverse complement strand
GTGTATGCCCTGGCCAGATGGCAGTACCACCTGAATCGGGATTCTGCCAGGCTGACCGAGTGTGCCGCCCTTGACTGGGCCAGAATCAACCCGTGGAGGCATTAAGAATGGAAGCGACCTGCGTTACCCACATCGGAATCTGCGTCAGGGACATGGACCGCTCCCTGGCCTTCTATCGCGACGTACTGGGCATGACGGTGGTGGGAGACCGGATGACCGATCCTACCGAGGGCGGCCGTCTGCATAACTACCGGCGTGAGCGCCAGGCCCGCCGCTGGGTCAGCCTGGCCTACGGCGACGGCGCCACGCCTACCCTGACCCTCACCAGTCACCCCGGCGACGAACCCGACGGACAGCCAATAAAGCTGGACGAGGTGGGAATCAGCCACATTTCCTTCGGCGTTGCCGACGTCAACGCGCTGACCCGGGAACTGCTGGACAAAGGCGTTGAACTGGCCGGCCCCATTGAGTCCTTCACCGGCCCGGACGGCAATATCCGCAGCATCTACGTACACGACCCCGACGGCATCCTGGTCCAGTTCAATACCCCATAGGGGCCCTCATTTCCCATGCACCCTGCCCTCAGGCCCGCGCCGCCAGGTCGGCAAATACGCCGTAGTGGTCCGAAAGCTTCCTGTCTCCGTGGAGGTTGCTTATGGTCCCCACCGCCTCCACCGCCAGGTCGTCACTGACCGCGATGTGGTCAATGCTCTTGCGCCCCTGGAATTCCAGGTCCGGAGTGACGATGCCCACGCCTGGGGGAAAGGCCTCCGCCAATGCCGACCGCAGCCTGAGGGGAGCGCGGCAGCCCGGTCCTATGACCTGGTTGAAGTCTCCCATCACCACTAGGCGACTGGCCTCCATTGCTGCCAACACCCCGGAGAGGAGGGACAGGTACCGTTCGTGGTCCTCCCAGCGCCGTTTTCGTTCCGCCCCACGCCTGGATTCCGTCCGACACCCCGACCAGGGAATGCAGATCCCCACAACCCTGACAGCGCCCACCGATGTATGGGTAACTCCGGAAACATACCTGCCCGGGGGCAGCCCGACGCTACCCACGTCTTCCACTTCCTGCCAGGGTTTTCTGGACCAGAGCATAACCTTGCGGCGACCCTGGGTAATTGGATAGCCGTAGTCCTCCTGCCCGCAAATGCCGTACCCCTGCCCGGCCAGCAGGTCGCAGTGAGTCTCCGTCAGGCACACCACCTCAGCGCCGGTCTGTTCCAGGCGGTCCAGGATTTCCGGGGCGCGCCGCGACCGGGGTGTCGCCCATTCCACGTTCCAGGTTGCTACCCGGGGCGGGATAACTTCCCCCTGGCAACCAATATTCCGCTCTTCAATTGAGTTTCAGCGCCCATTCCTCCCCGCCCCCTTCCCCCGAAGCAATCTCCAGTAGCCGCATACCCCGTTCCACCCGCTGCCCCGGTTCTACAGCCACCCGCCGGACAGTCCCCTGGTGGGGCGCGCTGATCACCAGTTCCATCTTCATGGACTCCATGATAACCAGGGTCTGGTTTTGCTCCACTCGCTCCCCTTCCCTGACCAGCACTTCCAGCACCGACCCGGGCATGGGGGCCAGTATGTCTCCGGTGGCGGAGACGGCCGGGCCGACAGCGCTCCGACGACCCTCGTCTCTCTCAAAAACGAACAGTTCGCCGTCCAGCCAAAGGTGCAGCTCGGCGTTTACCCAGGCCCAGGCGAAGGCATGGGTAACACCCGACTCGGTCCGGACTACCCCTTCTCCCTCCTGGCTGGCTTCAACAGCAAGGGAAATGGAGGCTTCGGGATCCAGCGAATGCTGCCCTTCCAACTCGAAAGTGAACGTCTCATCGCTTTCCAGAATACGGTAGCGGTAAGCCCCGGCCCCGGCCGGAAATACCTTCCGCATTTGCTTTGTATTGGGAGTCATGGCAGCCTCCGCCCACCAGCCGAATCCCACGGCCCGGGATTGGCTGGGCCGGTTCCGGCTGGGCTGTCCGGTCGGGCCTGGCCCTTTCCTGCAGCCGCGGGCCGGTCCGCCGCCCACGCGGCAACCGCCCGGGCCAGCAGGCGCGCCTGTTCCGTAAAAGCTGGCCTGGTTACCGCCGGATTCCACTCCAGGAACCCGGTATCGTACTCACCTGTCCGGAACTGGGGGTGGGTCACAACCCTCCGGAGCAGGGGAATGTTGGTGACGACACCCAATACCTGGAACCGCGACAGGGCCTCTTCCATACGCCCCAGCGCTGTGGTCCGGTCCGGCCCCCAGGCAGTCAGCTTGGCCAGCATGGGGTCGTAGTGGAAGGTGATCTCCTGCCCTTCGGACACGCCGCTGTCCAGGCGCAGCCCAGGTCCGCCGGGTGGCCGCCACCTCAACAGGGTGCCCGTAGAAGGGACAAAGTCGTGGTAAGGGTCTTCCGCGTAGATACGGCATTCCACAGCGTGGCCCCTGGGATCAATATCCTGCTGCCTCAAGGCAAGGGGTTCCCCGGAGGCAATGCGTACCTGCCATTCCACCATATCCAGGCCCAGGACCGCCTCGGTTATGGGGTGTTCCACCTGTAGGCGGGCGTTCATTTCCAGGAAGTAATACTCGCCGCTCCGGGCATCCAGCAGGAATTCCACCGTCCCGGCGTTGACGTAGCCCGCTCCTTCCGCCACGGCCACGGCTGCCTCGCCCATGCGCTGGCGCAATTCGGGGGTCAGCGCCGGGGAGGGTGTCTCTTCGACAATCTTCTGGTGACGGCGCTGGATGCTGCACTCCCGCTCGCCCAGGTGGATGGTGTGGCCCTGTCCGTCGGCCATCACCTGCACCTCCACGTGCCGGGGTTGGGTTACATAGCGTTCCACGAACACCCGCCCGTCACCGAAGGCCGCCTGGGACTCCCGGCTGGCCGACTCCATCGCCCCGTTAAGTTCATCGTGGCGGTGGACCAGGCGCATGCCCCGTCCGCCCCCACCGGCCGCGGCCTTGACCAGCAGGGGAAATCCCAACTCCCCCACAAACTCCGCGACATCCGCATCCCCAGGCAGGCACGCAGCCGAACTCGGCACCACCGGAACCCCTGCCTTGATAGCAATTTCCTTGGACCGCAGCTTGTCTCCCAGCGCTTCCATGCTTTCCGGGGAAGGGCCAATGAAAGTGAGACCGGCCTCGCCGCAGGCCCGGGCGAACATGGGGTTCTCCGAAAGGAAACCATACCCCGGGTGCAAGGCGTCAGCCCCGCAAGCCTTGGCAGCTTCCAGTATCCTGGGAATATTCAGGTAAGTTTCCTCGGCTGTCTGGCCGGCCAGGGGCACTGCCTGGTCCGCCTGCATCGCGTGGGGGGTGGTCGCGTCTGGCTCCGAATACACGGCAACCGAGCCTATACCCATCACCCGCAGGATCTGGATAATCCGGGCGGCTATTTCGCCTCGATTGGCTACCAGTACCTTGGAGAACATTTGCAACATTCCAGTCGTAATTATTTGGGCAGGCCGGGCAACAACATCACATCCGGAAAACGCCCTGCTTCCGTTCGGGGAAGGGAGCGTTCAGGGAGGCGGCAATGCCGAGACCCACCACGGTGCGCGTATCCACCGGGTCTATGATGCCGTCATCCCACAGGCGGGCGGTGCTGTAGTAGGGGTCGCTTTCCACCGCGTACTTCTCCAGGATTGGCCCTTGGAGGGCCTCGCGCTCCTCCTGCTCCAGCGTCCGGCCCTCCCGCTCCAGCTGTTGCTGACGGACCGTCAGCAGTACCTCCGCCGCCTGCTGCCCGCCCATCACCGAAATCCGGGCGTTGGGCCACATCCACAGGAAGCGTGGCTGGTAGGCGCGCCCGCACATTCCGTAATTTCCCGCCCCGAAGGAACTGCCAATGATGACGGTGAACTTGGGAACAGCGGCGTTGGTTACCGCCATAACCATCTTGGCCCCGTCCTTGGCGATGCCGCCGGCCTCGTACTGCCGGCCCACCATGAAGCCGGTAATGTTCTGCAGGAAGAGCAGGGGAATGCCCCGCTGGCTGCACAACTCAATAAATTGTGTGCCCTTCAGCGCGCTCTCAGAGAAGAGGACGCCATTATTGGCTACCACGCCCACGGGAAAACCCCAGATTCGGGCGAAGCCGCACACCAGCGTTTCCCCGTAGCCTGCCTTGAATTCATGAAATCGGCTCCCGTCAACAATGCGAGCAATCACCTCGCGCACTTCGTATTGCCGCCGGTTGTCGGACGACACGATGCCGTACAGCTCGGAGGGATCGAAGGCCGGCTCCTCGGGTTCGGCAACATCAAAGGGTGGGTCCCGCCGGCGGACGAAGTTCTCGACAATATCCCGCGTGATGGCCAGGGCCTCGCCGTCGTCGGCTGCATAGACAATGACC
>JAPPJA010000062.1 GCA_028874675.1 Chloroflexota bacterium | reverse complement strand
CGGCGCTGATGCCCATGCCGGTTAATGCGTCCGACAGCAGGCCGCCCACGGGTACAGCGGCTTCGGGGCCCTGACCTCCGGAGGCAACGTAAAAGGCGTGGACCAGCAGGGTGGCCACCATAAGGCCCGCGGTGAGCCCCACCACAATAACCGCGTCGATGTTTCGCGTCAGGTCGAAGCTCAGGCGGTAGGGCTTGGCTGCCCAGCGGCGAACCAGCATCCAGGCAAGTATGGCCAGGATGAGGACCGCGTAGAGGTCAAGGTAAATGCTGTAAACCTTGACACCTGTCGCGGTCAGCAGCAGTTCAGGGAAGGCATGCCAGATGGACCCGACGAAGATGAAGATGAGGTAGCTGAGGGAGAAGGATAGGAATCCCCAGAAAACGAAGGCATGGCCCAGTCCCGCCAGGTCGATATTGCGGCTGCGGGCATCCACGGAACCCACCCGCTGCAGGACCTTGCGCTGCCCAACCACAATGCTGATTGCGCCGGTCAATCGTTCCCAGGGGCGGTCAAAACGCGCCACTCCCCGGCCCTGCCGGATGAGGTGGATGACCCGCTTGTAGGCCAGCCAGCCGGCCAATGCCTGGGTAACAATCAAGGCCAGGTAAACTCCGATCCATACGGGAATAATGCCGAAAATATCGCCAGGAGGGACCATGGTGGGGGGACTCCGGTGGATGTAGATTTGCGGTGGTTAAAGCAGGGGATAGTGTAACATATGGGAGGATTGAGAGAGATTGCTGCTTGACTTTGAGAGGTAACAATGGCGGTTCCTGAGGCAAATAGGTTCTATCGCGCTGTGCTGGAAATAGCGGCTGAGGCTGGAAGAAGCTTATCAGTAAGAGAAATAATAGAGATGCTGCCAGCAAAGTTGCGTCTCCTAGAGGAAGACCTGAAGGAATTGGTTCCCTCCAAAACCCAGACCCGTGTAGAAAACAGAACTTATTGGTCCATCAGCAAACTGAAGAAGGCAGGATTACTAGAGGTTCCCGTACGCGGACAACCGAAAATTACCCGTAAAGGCCAAGAATTTCTCGCCCATCATCAAGGAGAAATTCAGAACTCGGAACTCGCCCGTCTTGCCGTATCAGAACAATCTAACGATGACTATTCGCGGCTGGCAATTCTCGATGAAATCACGGATGACTTTACGCCTGATGAACAATTGGCAACCTCATATCAGGCACATCTAGAAATGTTGGCTGATGAAACACTAGAAAACGTCAAAGGTATTTCTCCGTCAGGATTCGAGCGACTGGTAGTCGAACTGCTAGCGAGAATGGGATACGGGGATGGAAATGTCGTGGGGCGGAGTGGGGACCAAGGCATTGACGGCATTCTAAACCAGGACACACTTGGTCTGGAAAAGATCTATGTTCAGGCTAAGAGATTTGACAACGCTCAAATTGGGGAGCCTGAGATTCGAAACTTTTCGGGAAGCTTGGATCCTCATGGGGCGACCAAAGGAGTCTTTATAACAACCTCTACTTTTTCTGCATCAGCGAGACAGACTGCAGAAAATATCTCTCGGGGCGGTAAATTTATTCGCCTTATTGACGGTAGCGAGTTGGCAGGCCTAATGATTTCACATACCGTAGGTGTAGTGACGGAAATCACTTACGAGGTCAAGAAGCTGGATGCCAACTATTTTGCGGAACTGTAGGTTCCGCTAAAGGGGAAATCCTCTCCAGAAGTGGCGCTGCACAAGGAAAAATCTACTTCCCATTGTCTTCTGTCCCAGGCGGTGGCTCGTCGAAGGCCTTACCTTCCCTCTGGGCGGCCTGCATGCGTTGGTACCAGGCTTGCCATTTCTGGCGCTCTGCTTTTTGCCCTCGCCTAAACCGGTCCACTATCAGGTACTCGACTATCACGTTGCCCACCTCCACGGATATGATGGAAAATGCTGCCAGCCATAGTATTCGCCCCGACGCAAGGCCCATGGCTGCCGTTACAAGTTCCGCCGCATCTCTGACTCCATATACAGGCATATAGGTAAGCCAGGCCGCTATTCCTGAAAGCAGGACAAACAGCAGACTGAACGTTACGAAATAGGACGCAAACAGACTGCGACGAACCGACCAGATAGAAATTTGATATTCTGAAAGACTGCTCTCTTCCTGTCTGATTTCCACATTATCACCGTAGGGTGGTTTCCATCAAGCAACTTACACCATCTACGGGACACATCGCTACCACCAACTGTCAGTCATTTCCAGGTCGCAGGCGAGACTGCATTTGACAGTGTTCCTCAGGTTCCGAATCTATAGTAAATTATAGGTACTATGGATATGGCGAATGAGCCAACCGCAGCGCCACTGGTCCCCCGAATACTGGCCGCCTTCCGGCCTTATTCGGAGCGGATTACCATGGTGGGGTTGCTTATCCTGGTAACCGCCGGGCTGGGTGTGGTTAACCCCGTCCTGATCCAGGTGGTTTTCGACCAGGCCCTGTTCCCCGAGTCCGGCGGACCCGACCTGGGCCTGCTATGGGTCCTCGCCGGGATAATGGCCGGAATTACGGTGGTTACCGGCGGATTGGGGATCGTCCAGACCTACTGGACTAACCTGGTGGGCCAGCGGGTAATGCGGGACTTGCGGGACACCCTTTACCGGCACTTGCAGAGCCTGTCCCTGGGTTTCTTCACCGACACCCGCACCGGCGAGATACAGTCCAGGGTGGCCAACGACGTGGGGGGAGTGCAGCGCGTCGTAACCAACACCGTCTCCGACGTCCTGTCCAACTGTGTGATTCTCATCAGCACCGTGGTGGCAATGCTGGTGCTTTCCTGGGAGCTTACCGTGGTTGCGGTGGCATCGGCTCCGGTCTTTTTCCTCATCAGCCGGGTAGTAGGAGCCAAGCGCAGGGCGATAGCGGCGGAGGCCCAGCGCTCCACCGCGGAGATGACCGCCATCACCCAGGAAACCCTTTCCATATCCGGCATCATGCTGGCCAAGCTGTTCGGGCGGCAAAACCGGGAAATAGACCGCTTTCACCACGAGAACCAGCGGCTATCGGACCTGATTATCCGGCAGCAGATGACGGGCCAATCCTTCTTTACCCTGATGCAGCTGTTCTTCTCCGTTTCCCCGGTCGCAATTTACTTGCTGGCCGGGTACTTGCTGGTTGGCGCCGGGGGGTTGAGTCCCGTTTCCGCCGGCACCATCGTAGCCTTTACCACGTTGCAGAGCCGGCTCTACTTTCCCATAGGGCGGTTGCTGGAAGTATCGGTGGAGTTGCAGTCGTCGCTTGCCCTGTTTGAGCGTATCTTTGGCTACCTCGATATCGAACCGGAAATAGTGGACGAACCAGGGGCCATCGAGCTGGAGCCAGCGATGGTGCAGGGCGCGGTCAGATTCGACTCCGTCCGAGTCAACTACTCGGCTCACCGCTCCGCTAGAGAGCAGGACTGGCAGGAAAGCAAACCTGCAGCCCTTTCAGCGGACGAAACCAACCCCCAGCAGTGGGCGCTGGACGGCGTCTCCTTCAAGATCAGGCCCGGTCAACTGGCTGCCTTTGTGGGGCCCAGCGGCGCCGGAAAGACCACCATATCCTACCTGATTCCGAGGCTCTACGACGCTACCGAAGGCAGCATTTCCATCGACGAAATTGATGTGCGCCAGATCAGGCAGGCTTCGCTGGCCGGGCTGATAGGCTACGTCACCCAGGAAAGCTACCTGTTCCACGCCAGCATTCGGGACAACCTGCTGTATGGGAACCCGCGGGCCACCGGCGAGGAACTGGTGGAGGCTGCCCGGGCGGCCTACATCCATGACCGCATCATGGAGTTTCCCGAGGGTTACGATACGGTGGTGGGGGAGCGGGGTTACCGCCTGTCCGGCGGGGAGAGGCAGAGGCTGGCCATCGCCAGGGTAATACTGCACCAGCCCCGCATCCTGATCCTGGACGAGGCCACTTCGGCCCTGGATACCGCCAGCGAAAGGTATGTTCAATCCGCGTTGGAGCCGTTGATGCGGGGACGGACGACCGTGGCCATTGCGCACCGCCTTTCCACCATAATGGCCGCCGACGTAATTTACGTTATCGACCACGGGCGCGTCGTGGAAGAGGGGTCTCACCCGGAACTGCTGGCCCGGGGCGGGCTGTATGCCCATCTTTACGAGGAGCAGTTTGAGGGCGGAGAGGTGGAGTGCTACTGCGAGGACGGGGTGGTGATGAGCGACGGAGAGATAGTGGTTGCCGAGCCAGCCGCCGCCTTGTCAACATAGGAGCATCCTGGGGCGCGCCTTCCCGGCTGCGGGAATTGGCGAGTGAGGCCGCTGTCGGACCCCGCAGGGCTATCGCATGAGTGAGTAAATTGTCATTTGTATGATGAGAAGGTCCCACT
>JAPPJA010000304.1:2750-4365 GCA_028874675.1 Chloroflexota bacterium | reverse complement strand
GTCCATGGCCTCCGAGGCGGGGATATCCTTTCCGCCCCGGCCGAATACCAGGACGAGTTCCGCCTCGTGATGAAAGATGTTGGCATCGACGTCGGGCAGGACGACGGCGCCGCCCGGGCTCAGAATGCTGTGGAGCCTCTTGATAAAACCCCACATCGGGGAAGGCTCCCGGGCGCCGAACTCGCGGAAGTTGCCCCCCATGCAGAGGATCTTGTTGGGGCTGGGCAACGGCGCCCGCAGTCGCGCTCCGGCGACCGTCGTTCCCGTTGCGGCGCGGTGTTCCAATTGGGACTTCAGGTCATCGTAGTTGGTAATGAGGTGGACCATGGCCTCCTGTCCGCTGCCGGGGCACAGGTCGCCAACGCCGATAACGCCGGCATCGGTCAGGATTCCAGGCTGGTTGTCGTTGTACATTACGAGCTTCATCGCTTCCTCCTTGCTGGCCGTGTACTGCGAGGATTTGGTTGGTAGCGTACTAGTTACAGGAGCCGACCTCAAGCCCTGAAGGATCTGCGGGAAACAGGGATGTTAAGCGCTTGCCTGGATTCCCTGTTCATTACGGGCTGGAAACGAAGTTGACCCATGCCGCAATTCACGTTGCGACCCCCACCGCAATCAGCGTTGCGGCTTCTGGAGGCCGGGTCCGGGTGGCATAGAACTGGGGAGCCAGGGTGGTTGCAGCAACCATTTCAGGCAGTTACGCTGGTGGCTCGAACCCTCCATTGAGAATGGCAACGGAGGGCGTCCGATTCCACGCAGGAACGATGCCCAAGGGAGTGCAGGTTTATGGCCGAGAGCGACGTCAGCGCCATTGTTTCCAACACCCGCGCCTATTACGACGGCCCCGCCGACGAAATCTATCGGACAATCTGGGGAGACAATCTCCACCTGGGTGTTCCCTGCGGCGACGAATGTCCCCACCCGGAAGCGATGGAGCATACCAATGCAATTATGGCCGGAGCGGTACCTCTGGGGCCGGACTCTCGTGTGCTGGACCTGGGCTGCGGCTATGGTTCTACGGCGCGATACCTGGCGGCCAACTTCGGATGCCGGGTCAACGGCACCAACATCAGCGAGAAGGAACTGGAGCTGGCCAGCCAGCGGGCGTCGGAGGCAGGGCTGTCCCATCTATTGACCTTTGAGTACGAGGACTTCCACAGCCTGGCCTGCGCGGACGGCTCGTACGACGTGGTCTGGAGCCAGGAAGCGTTCCTGCATGCGGCGGACAAGAACGCGGTCTTGTCGGAATGCCGCCGGGTCCTGAAGCCGGGGGCAACCCTGATTTTTACGGACGTGCTGGTGAGCCGGGACACCCCGGCGGCCGACAGGGCGAGAATTTACGAACGGGTACAGTCGCCGGACATGTGGGACCTGGATGATTACCGGGCAGCCCTTTCCCGCCTGGACTTTTCAATAGCCAGGGAGGAAGACTGGTCGCAGCACGTTGCCCGCTCCTACGGCTGGGTCCGCGACCGGCTTCGGGAGAATCGGGAAGCGTTGCTGCCTAGAATAGGGGCTGACACCATTGACCGTACCCTGGAGGCCCTCTCATTCTGGGTTGAGTCGGCCAAAGCGGGATACATCGGCTGGGCGATGTTTGTCGCGAATAAGCTCG
>JAPPJA010000304.1:0-2740 GCA_028874675.1 Chloroflexota bacterium | reverse complement strand
CCGACAACACGCCGGTCCCCAGGGACCTGTACAAGGAGCAGTATTCGCCTGAATTCGCCGGCCGGTGGGACGAGCTGATCGACTGGCAACGAAGGGCGGAGGCGGAGAACAATTTCTTCCGGGACCTGCTGAAGGGCCACGGGGTTGAAAGGGTGCTGGATATCGCATGTGGCACCGGCTACCATGCCGTCACCCTGAGCGCCGAGGGATTCCAGGTCACGGCGTCCGACGGCGCGCCGAGCATGCTGGTCCGGACCAGGGAAAACGCCCGGCGCTTTGGAATTGACGATCTTCGGATTGTAGAGGCCGAGTGGACCAGGCTGGGCGAAGTTTTCGGCGGTGAGGAGTTCGACGCGGTAATCTGCCTGGGAAACGCCTTCACCCACCTGTTTGACGAAGGGGACAGAGTCAAGGCCCTTGGCGAGATATACCGGCTGCTCACCAGGGAGGGCATCGCAATAATTGATCAGAGAAATTACGATGCCATTCTGGATAACGGCTTTTCCAGCAAGCACCAGTCCTACTACCTGGGGGAGAATGTTGCGGTACGCCCCGAGGAATTGAGGGAAGACCTGCTGACCATGCGGTACGAGTACGAGGATGGCGAAGTTCACTTCCTGACCATCTGCCCCATCCGCCAGGAATACGTGACCAGGCTGCTACTGGGCGCCGGCTTTCGCAGCGTCAAGCGGTATGGAGACTTTGCGGAAATCTACGACTTCTATGAGCCCGATTTCGTGATACAGGTGGCCAGAAAGTGAGGGGGAGATGATCGCCGAACTCGGTCAGTCTTTTCGAGACCCGGGATACTGTGGCGGTCGCTTCGGCAGGCTGGGGCGGCAGTGGCACCATATTGGGTGGGCCTGCGCGGTACGGAACTGGTCAAAGAAGGCATGTCCCTCCGGCGCGGCAAAGTTGACAACATTCCTGCGCCGTGCTGGAATGGCGCTAACCTGAGTTTGCGGCAAACTAAGGCAATAGTTTTGCCGGTAGAAGGGGGGAGTATGACTAACCAGGAGACCAGCAACGGCAAATGTTTCGTCTATGTGGGCCTGGCCGGAGAGACCGCCCCGGGCAGGGTGATAGCCAGCGGCCTTTACCGCATGGCCGAAGGGGACGACGGTTGGGAGCTGCTCACCAACGGCCTTCCCGATTCGCCCGCCATTCGGGCCATCGCAACACATCCCGGCCGGTCCGGCGCCGTGTTTGTGGGCACGCAGGACGGTCCCTACCGGAGTGAAGACCATGGCGACCACTGGGAAAAGGTCAATGTGCCGGACCACGGGCTGCCGGTGTGGTCGCTGCTCTTCCACCCCCGAGACCCCAACGTAATGTTCGCGGGGTACGAGTCGTCGGAGATATACCGCAGCGATGATGGCGGCGAGCGCTGGCAGCAGCTTCCGGTGAGTGTCCGGTTTCCGGAAGTGACGGTGGGTCCCGGCGCCAATCTGGCCAGGCGGGTGCTGCAGATTGCCGGCGTTGCCTCCAACACCGATGAGCTGTACGGCGCCATCGAGGTGGGAGGCATTATTCGTTCCCGGGACGGCGGCGAGCACTGGGAACAGCTCAGCCACGGGCAGTACGTCAATGACGATCCGGTGGATATGCACGGGGTGCTGACCAGCAGCTTCCGGCCCGGCAATGTTCTCAGCATCGGCCGTGCCGGTATGTTCCGGAGCGCCGACGGGGGCGACCACTGGGCCCGGGTCCAGCTGGACCCTCTGAACGAAAAGGGGCAGACCTACTGCCGCCAGATTCGTGAAGTACCCGGCGACCCCAGGACCATCTGGGTTGCGGGCGGCGCCAACTTTATGAGCGACCTGGGCGCGCTGTTCCGGAGCCAGGATGGCGGCGTGACCTGGGACCGGGTTGAGACCGGTTTCCAGTCCAACAGCACCCTGTTCGGACTGGCCTTCAACGAGAGGCGGCCGAGCGCCATGTTCTGCGCTTCCAGCAACGGGCAGGTCTGGGGGAGCGGCGACGGCGGGGAGACCTGGAGCGACCATCCCCTGCCTGAGGGGGCGCGCCAGGTCTATTCAATGGCCTGCGGATAGGACTGCCGCGACTGGGCGGCGCAACCGTGGCCAACGGCGCCGCCCTTTTTATTCTCCGTCCCGCAGGCGCTGCCGGCCATCTGGGGCTGCCAGGGCTTACGTCAGTAGTTGTTCTGCCAGCCCGGTAAAATCTTCCACTACAATGTCGGGCTGGTACTCCGAGTCCTCGGTGGGAAGGTTGTAGCGGTTCACGTAGCCTCCCCTGAAGCCGCAGGCCTGGGCCCCAAGAATGTCGAAGGCGTGGGCGGCTACCATCATTATCTCCCCGGGTTCGCAACGCAGGCTTTGCACCGCCTTCCGGTAGATGCCCGGTGAAGGCTTGAAGGCCCCAACCTGGTCCACGGATATTATTGCGTCGAACGCCACCGGCACGTTCTTGCCCAGCAGCTCCTCCAGGTACCACTGTTCCCCGTTGGACAGGGCTACCAGCTTGTACCTGGCGCCCAGCCTCTCCAGTCCCTCCACCGCGTCGGGATACGGTTGCAGGTCCATGTAAACCTGCATGAACTGCCGCACGCCTTCGGCCGTATAGCCGACGTTGTGCTTCTTCAGGCAATAGACAAAGGCGCGGCGGCAGGTCTCCAGGTAGCCGCTGTGGCCCAGCATCAGCAAGTTGTCCTGGTATTGCTCGATGCGCTGGCGTTCCCGCCACTCCGCATAGAAGGCCTGGCCCGAGAGGTTGGACC